>DULZ01000062.1 GCA_012840125.1 Clostridia bacterium
CTTCACTCCTTGGGTTTCTTTTTTGTGTCATTACTTGAAAGATTCTCCAATTTGGGGTGAAGTCCTTTTCTTTGTTATCCAGTACATTGATTTATAAGGACTAGCGTTTTTGCAAAAGGCTCAATTAATAAAAATTTTTGTACAGAGCGAGACACACCCTTGGCCCGCCTTAACCGGAAAAACAGCAAAAACAATTGTATTATTTAGAAACACTCGACAATTTAATTGTATCACATTCCCATATTAATGAGCAAAGAATTATTGTGATTGTGTTAATTTGTTCAATCCCGTCCATGGAGCCGGCTTCAAGCCCAAGTATTATCGGGGTTCAAAGGCTGGCACAGATATTGCTTTGTAAGCGGGTGATTCATTTTTGCCGGGCTGCCCCAGCAAGTCCCATTTGCCTCCACCCCCGCTGCCGGTCTCCATCCGGCCGGCCGGTACCACCGGCACCCACCGGGTGACCCCGGCCCGGATGCCAAACCTCCCGGCCGGTAGCAAGGGCGGGTCCAGCGCCCCAGGTGCAGGATGAAGACCGGCAGCCGTGATACTTTGGCCGTTCAGAAAACCTGGCAAAGGTTCCGGCCGGGAAGAAGAAAAAACCCATTGATCCTTTGGCGTGCCGGTGAGTGAGACAAGCAAGCCCGTTCGCCTCACTCACTAAAAAAATAAAAATCTAAAAAGGAGGAGTTTGCATGGCATTGGTCATCCATAATTGCTGGCCGAAGAACGTGGTGTGTGAACCGGGTGCATTGAAAAAGATCGGGGAGATCGTCCAAGGTCTGGGTAAGAAGAGAATCATCATCTTTACTGACGAGACCATGAAGGACTTCCCCATGATCACCGACACCAAGAAGAAACTTGAAGAGGAAGGGTTTGTGGTCGGCCTCTTCGGAGACATCGGTCCCAACCCCACCACCGCCATGGTTCACAAGTCTGTCGATTACATGAAAGAGGTTCAGCCGGAAGTCATCCTGGCCATCGGCGGCGGCAGCCCCATCGACTGCGCCAAAGCGGCGAACGTGGTCTACACCCATGGCGGCCATGTAACCGAGTATGACATTGCCATCGGCGGCATCCTGAAAATCACGCCCAAGCTGCTGCCCTTCATCGCTGTACCCACCACGGCCGGCACCGGCACGGAAGTGACCTTCGTCGGTGTTATTACCAATGAAGAAAAACAAGTTAAATTCGGCGTATTAAGCCCGCTGGTCATTCCCGACTATGCCGTTTTGGACCCCGAAGTTACCGTTTCCATGCCGCCCAAACTCACCGCCTACACCGGCATGGACGCCTTGACCCACGCCATTGAATCCTATGTATCCAAAGTCCAGTTCCCACCGGCCGATGCTTTAGGCATCCATGCCGTAAAGATGATTGCCCGTTCCCTACCGATAGCTTACCGCGACGGGAAGAACATGGAGGCAAGACAAGAAATGCTGGTCGCTTCCATGATGGCAGGAACGGCTTTCAGTTTGAACGGACTGGGCGTCTGCCATGCCATGGCGCACCAGTTGAGCGCTTTCTTTGACGCACCCCACGGGTTGGCTAACTCCATGCTGCTGCCCACGGCCATGAGATTCAACTTGGAGGCTCAAACGGAAAGATTCGCCCACATTGCTGAAGCCGCGGGACTGGATATCAGAGGTCTTACCACGGCCCAAGCTGCCGAAAAAGCCGTCGAATGGGTGGAAAAACTGGCGGAGGAATTCGAAGTACCGAAGTACCTGGATGATATCGGAGCTACCAAGGACAAGATCCCGGCCCTGGTCGAAAGAGCCATGGGAGATAACCCGATCACCACTAACCCAAGACCGTGCACTCCTGAGGATGTAGCTAAACTCTTTGAATCTTGCTTCAAGTAAAGATCATTGACAGATCCGGTTGACTCCTGGTAAATCGCCGGCTGAAGCCGGCAATGATAAGGGCTGCGGGTGGGGATATCCCTCCTGCAGCCCTCTTTTCGTCCCGGCTTATCGCCGGTTCCTGCCTGATAAAACAGATACTGCCCCGCCGCCAAAACCTTAATTCAGCATTTCCAGCTTTTTACTCTCCGGTGGTACGGCCGTGGACTGCAGCCCGATGTCCTCCAGGTAGCGCAAGACTCGCCGGGGCACTTTCACACCAGGGTCATATTGGGCAGCCAGTTCCATCACCCTGAGCACCGGTATCAGGCTGGCCAGGTCCACCGGCAGGTCCAAATCCGGCACCTGTTCCACAAAGGCGATGGGGATATCCCGCTCCCAGACCTTATTAGCCAGCATATCAAGGGCAGTAACGCCATGAATATTATAAAAGACGGAATAAAAATCAAAATCCGTAGTGCAAGTAAGCCCTACTAAGGAAAAGCCCCCTTCCTGGCATGCCCCCTCCACCACAGCCGCACCAATTAATCTTCCTTCACGGTCTGTGACTTCTTTCATGGCAGCTTGCTGGCCCGCTTTACTGTAAGCCAATGCCTCCAGCTTCATCAGGGCATCTTTTAAGGTAGAAGGCTGCAGTGAAGGCAGGTCGCCGCCGCAGATGAGGAGGCAGTCCGCCAGCCGGTTTTGTTGTCCCGATTTCAGAATAAAATCCGCCGCATACTGCATGCAATCATCAAAACTACCGCCCTGGTCGGGAAAGACACCGGCAAGATGATCCAGGTCCTTTAACTCCGCCAGCAGGTAGTTTAGGTGGGAGCGATCCCCGTCCCTGTTGTGGCATACCCATACATCCACCCCAACGGACAAGCAAGTGTCCAGCACATCCAGCAGACAAGCCTCGTACAACGCCGTCGCTTCTTCCGGGGTGAGGATGCCGCCCCGGGCTTCCGTAAGGCGGGTCTTGCAGTCGCCTACTTTGGGCACCTTGGTAAAGACCAGGATTGCTTTTTTCATGCACCGTTACCTCCCGCATAGATCATGGGAACAGGCTGGCATGCCTTTTTCTCCGGGCAAGCGTCACATTGTTCCCGGTAAGGGTCCGGCAGTTCTTCCATCCGGCAGGCCGCAAAACCCATTTTCTCGTAGAAGGCGCCGGCCCCGCCCCGCGCCAGGGTCGCCAGCTCAAACCGTCCCCCGGCTTGGCCGTCTTGAGCGGAGTGACGGCAGCAGCGCCAGGGATTCTTAAGGATTTCCCCTAACAAGAGCCGCCCTATGCCCTGGGCCAAGTACTCTTTTCTTACACCCAGCACTTCCAGGAAAAAACGGTCGGCACCGGTTTGTGCCACTTTGGCTCCCGCCAATACTTGTCCCCCGGCTTTCACGACTAGCTGTTCCTCGATCCTGCCCGGAATACCCATGCCATACTCAGCTAAAATCATGCTGAGCTGCTCTTCATCCTCTTTCCGGGCAAACCCTACCTGCAGCTCTTGAGGTAACAACACGGCTTTCGGATGAACGTTATGCACCGGTTCCTCACCCTTTCCATACCCGGCAGGGAATGCCGTTATAAGTCCAGGTCCCTATTAGGGGATCAGAGGTCTCATAATCGCCGCCGGTTAAAAGATTAGCATTGGAGCGCCAAATGCCGCCTAACTCCGGATCCCGCAAGTCCTCTTCCGGGCACCACCAGCCGTACTCCACACTGACCACCCCGTCACACATGGGCAGGATGCGAGTCACAAAACGGGCTCTGCCTCGGGCCGTCTCCACTACGACGGGATCTCCTTCTTGCAGTCCCCAAGAAGCAGCTGTCCCCGGGCTCATTTCCGCCACAGGCTCCGGATGCACCCGCCGGAAACGCTCAAGCTGGTGATAACTGGAGGCATAATAAGGCTGCATGCGGGCGCCGGTTAATAGAAGCAGGGGATAATCTTCCGTGGTTTGCGGTAGTTCCTTGGGCAAGGGCAAGGGATCGGCGCCTAATTCTTGCAGCAGTTCACTGTAAATTTCCACTTTACCGCTGGGCGTGGCAAAACCCATGGGGCGCCCGGCTGCATCCGCTTCCAGATACTTCCAATACCTGTTTTCCGGCCCGTAAATCCCGGTGGTACAGAATTCCTCCCAGGTAACTCCCGTGCCGGCAAAGCCGGAAGCCAGGGCATCCCGGTAGGTGGGCCAGGGCCAGTATTCCTCCTGCCCTAACCGCAAGCCCAAGCCTTTCCAGAAATCATAATCGGGACGGCGCTCGTAATAAGGCGCCACAGCCCCGTCCCCGCCGTAGCCGATGTTGGCTACCCCGGCATTGGTTTCCAGTAAAGGCCGCTCCAGCACTCCCGCACTGGGCAAGACATAATCCGCCAGCATCGCCGTGGGGGTCTGGAACAATTCCAGCACCACCAGCAGGTCCAAGCTCTTTAAAGCCCGGTACACCAGCTTAGTATCCGCTTGGGTCAACAGGGGATTGGAAGCCATCACGATCATGGCCCGCACCGGGTAAGGCCGGCCGGTCAACATGGCCTGCCAGATGCGGTGCGGGTGAGCCGAGATCAAATAACGCATGGGCAGCCGCTTGTGGTGCTTCATGGTTTGCTCCCGCACTTTGGCATAACCCCGGTATGACTGCAGGACCAATTCTCCGGACACGGACCGGGGATGGGTAGCCGCAAACATCTCGCCGAGCTCGTAATCTACCTCCGGGGTGATATCCGGCATGACGTGCAGGTGGGAGGCCCCCGGCACATCCAGGTTCCCGGTGACGGCCCTTAAGATGGCCAGGGCCCGGTGGGCCGGAAAACTGTTGGGCCCCAGCTGGTCAATCCCCCGACCGGTATACAGGCAGGCGGGCCTGTTTGCCGCAAATAACCGGGCCGCTTTGCATATATCTTCCGCCGGAACCCCGGTTACTTGTGCCACGTAAGACGGCGAATAGGGTGTCAGGTGTTCTGCCAATTGGTCAAAACCCCGGCACCAGTGTTCAACAAAATCCCGGTCATAAAGCTTTTCCGCTGCGATCACCTGCAGCAGCCCCAGCGCCAAAACCGCATCAGTACCCGGCCGGACGGGCAGCCAAAGGCTCCCTTGGGCCGCCGTCTCCGTGTACCTGGGATCCACCACAATTAACGGCTTACCCCGCCGGGCGAATTCCTGCACCGTGTGCCAGAACAGGGAATTATCCGATGCCGCCGGGTTAACTCCCCAGAGCAGGGCACACTCTGTGTAGTCGGGATCCAGTTCCATGCCAATGGGCCAGCCATAGGTGATGCTGCTGGCCCATATCCCCGGGTTCCAGCAGATTTGGCCGATCCCCATGTTGTTGGGGCTGCCGAAAAGGGCCATGAAGCGGTGCAATGGCCAGTAAGTGGTATGAGGTCCCCCAATGCTGGTGGCCAGGGTCTCCGGACCGTATTGCTCTTTCAGCTTTTGCAGTTTAGCGGCAATCTCATCCAGAGCCTGATCCCAGGTAATGCGCTGCCACTGCCCGCTGCCCCGCTCCCCTACCCTTTTTAACGGGTAGTTGATGCGCTGGGGATGATCCATCACTTCCGGGATCAAAGGCCACCGTTTACAAGCCTGTTGGATTTCCTTGCTGTAGGGAAAACGGGTGGCATCGGGCTCCACTTTCACCACCCGTCCCTTTTCCACAGTGGCTAGGATGCCACATTGATAGCCGCAAAAGCGGCAGTTGGACCGAACTTTCATCTTTTTTCCATCCATCGCTGTCTACCTGCCAGTGCTTTATTTAACAAACCTAAGAACAGCTTTCTTGCTTCCGCTTATTGACAAACTGCTTCGTTGGCCATCGGTGTTCATCGCCGGCTGCATGGAGCCCTATTTTTAATCCCATGCAGCCCTGCGATTAACGCCGGATACCTTTTTGTCATAATCTGAAGCAGCTTCTTTGCTGAATCTCCCCAGGTTTTTCCCCGTAAATATTGGTCAATTGATAGCCGCAGAAAGGTACCAAGCCGCCGTTTTTCCCGGCCACGATCATGCTGCATTCCCGCAGTTTCTTAAGATCCATCGTCATGGCATCGATGTAATTCTCAATCAAAATCGACAGCCCCGGCTCCAGCTCCGGGTGTTTGTCCGCGGCAATGTCGGCAAACACGGACCCCTGGGGACTGTCGGGCCGGAAAGCCTGCCTGTATTCCTCCGGGGTCAGGAGGCGCGTAAAGGGTTTGAAAGCCCCTCCCTCCTGGATCAGGTAAGTGGAGCTGGAGCACAGGGGATGGGAACAGCCCAGGGGCCAGAAATCATAGATGCCCAGCAAACCCCGGCTTTGTTCTGCCAGCATGAAAATGACATCCCCCATGGTGATCCGTTTCTCCATGGACACGTCAAAACGCCCGGAACCGAAGGCCGGCTGGTAAGCAATACCGGCCACCACATCCCGGTTATCCAGGGCAAAATGCAGGACCCGGCCTAATTGGTCCTCGTTTATGCCCTGAATCACCGTCATGGCCAGCACCACCTGCACCCCGGCCCGGCGGCAGTTTTCAATGGCTTTGAGCTTAGTGTCCAGGAGATCCTGACCCCGGATCCGTTCGTAAACCTCTCCCGTCAAACCGTCAAATTGTAAATAGATGCCGCTGATGCCGGCCTCGGCCAGTCTATGGATGAAATCCGGGCTGCGGCCGATCACCACGCCGTTGGTGTTGACCTCAATGTATTGAAAGCCGGCTTCCCGGCCGGTGCGCACAATCTCCGGCAGGTCGGCCCGGACCGTCGGCTCTCCCCCGGTCAATTGAATGCCGGTTTCCGGGCCGGTATTGGCTAGAATATACCGGTACTTGGCAGCGATTTGCTCCAAATCCGGATCAGGCGCCGGGGCCGCCCGGGGTTCCCCCGCCGCCATGAAGCACACGGGACAACGTAGATTGCACCGGTCCGTCACCTCAATTTCCACCAGGGTGGGATGACGGCGATGGGCCCGGCATAGCCCGCAATCCTCCGGGCACCCCTTGACCACCGGGACCGTGGTATGGGGACGAACCGTAGGTATTTGAAAACTCTGCATCCACCGGTAATGTTCCGCATCGGGCCACAGATAAACGGTAAAACTACCGTGTTCCGGGCAGCTTTTTTCCATATAGACCTGTCGGTCCCGGACCACTATCCCGGCGTCCACCCTTCTTAAACAAATAGGGCATACACTTTGAGTAGCATCGATAACCGCCCCTGGCTGAATTGGCTCCATCCCTGTTCCTCCTGACCGCCTGCCCCGCCGCGGCAAGTCCTGTCCTGCCTATCGGGGAAGGCAAACATCCGATCAATCTTGCCACCTGCCGGCCCAGAAGGTTCGTGCACGAAACCGGTACTGCGCCGTACACACCCCTTGGCCGGGAAATACTCTCTAACTTTCAATCCACTGTCTTCTTAACCACCGGGCGCTAACGCAAGCGAAGCATCCCCGCGGCTGTTATATTTGGACCCCCTGCTCCTCTGTCAACCGGATAACGCAAACACCATGCCGTCATGAGCTAAAGCCACCGCCGGGTGATCCTTGAGCATTTCCTCCACTTGGGCTGCGGTCACCGGCACACTGTAATGCAGGGCTAGATGCGTCAGCACGGTCTTTTTCGCCTTCACCTGCTGCCCCAGCGAGATAGCCTGCTCAAAGTTCATATGGGCGTCCGGGAACCAGTTTTCCCCGTGAAAAGTGGCATCACAGATGAGAAAGTCCACTCCCTCAATTTCCTGCACCGTGCTTTCCGGCAGCCCGGCGGTATCGGTAAAATAGGCCAGCCTTCTCTCTCCTTCCACCAGCACCCCGCCGGTTTCAATGTTGTGATTGGCCGGCAGAACCGTCAATTTCGCCCCTTGAAACACCAAGCTGCGCCCAAAGGCCCAGGTTTCCACCTGGAACACATCCACCAGGAAGGGAAAAGCACTATGAAATGCATGAACAGCGCTGGGAGGCAAGTAAAGTTTCACAGGCCGCCGGCGAGCCAAGCGCACATAGTACTCCAGGTCGCCGATGCCGCCGAAATGATCATAATGCCAGTGGGTAATCAACAGGTGATCGATCGAAGGAATCTTCTCCCGGGTTAACTGCGTACGCAAATCAGGGGAAGCATCGATTAACACCCTCTCGACACCCGTATCCAGCACCGCGCCGCTGCGGGTCCTGGCGCGATGCGGGTCAGCATAAGCTTCCCGGCAGGCGACACAATCACAGTAGAAGGACGGGATGCCCAGCCCGGCACCGGTGCCCAGCAGTTTAAATTCCACCCCCATCTTTCCTCCCCCTCCGCGGCGCGGTCATCACCGGTAAGAAAGCTGGATGGCCCGTTCCGGGCATTGACCGGCACAGGTATAACAAGCGCTGCATTTTTCCGGGTAAAGGGCTTGGACCCGTTTGCCCCCCTCGCCCTCCACCAATGCCAGCACTCCCGCCGGGCAAAAGGCTACACATAGCCCATCGCCCAAGCAGCGTTCGGTATCGATAAAGATTTCCACCCTGCTTCCCGCCGTTTCTTTAACCTCCGGCCGGCGGGGACCGACTTTATCCAGCACCGGGTGGAGGTAGATTTTCTGCCGTTCTTCCGGGATGCTTTTCTGGGAGAGCTTGAGGAGGGAGCGGGCAATGGGCTCCAATAAGGGCACCGGCACCGACAAGTACAGTTCAAAATCGTTGATCTCGCTGGCGGCCCGGGCGCCGTAACAGCCGAAGGAAATATTCATGGCGCCGGATTGCATGGGCTGGACCACTAGGTCAGCGCAGGTGGAATTGAATCCTGAAGTTTTGAAATACTGCCGCTCCCCGGTGGCATAAGTCAGAGCACAGCACATCCACATGGCTTGTTCCGGCCACAAGGTGAAAATCACCACGTCCGGCGCAAAGGCAGCAGCCCCCAACGGCGCCAGCAAGGTGGCCTCATATTCCCCCGCCGGGAATTCGGGCCGGGTAGCAATCATCTTACGGGCCGTTTCCAAGTCGGGCATTTTTTTAAAGAGCAGGTATAACTCCCCGGACCGCAATTTCGGGGACATCTCCACTAACCCTAAGATGCCCGCGCCGTCAGGGCAGGCATGGCTGCGGGGCGGCATGTAAAGGCAGTTACCTCTTCTGGCAGCAATGATGGATTGACAGTGCCGCAAGGGCACCGGCGGCTCCACCGCTTCCGGGGGTCTTTCCTCCCCCATCCTCACCAGCCGCACCGCCACGGGATCCCAGCGCAATGATAATGTCTCCTTGAAAATCCTGCTCAGTTCTTGATAATCCATAGCTTCACTCCTTAATGCCGGCAAACCGGCTCCGGCGTTATCAATGAGTACTTACCCATGGTTGATGCAAGACTTATGCCAGTACTTACAAGCCCTTCAATGGGCGGCTGGACCTCCGGAAACATGTCATCCCAATGGTTTGCCGGTTATTACCCGGGCTGCAAATCCATGAAAGGAGTCTCATTCTGAGACAAACCCGGGCAGCTCCAGTGAGCATGGAGCCGCCAAGACAGCTCTTCTCCTGGCTCCCCTGCAAGCATGGCCGCTTCTTTTTACGTCTTCGTAGTTTTCATAAAACCCAGCAAGACATTTAATACGTACTGTGCCCGGGTGCTCCCGGCGCCCCGGCCGACAGGGTTCCGCACTCAAACATGACATCCGGCCGTAAAAAACAAAAAGCATGGCTTATGGAAAAGCCATGACAGGCTGCCGCCAGAAGCATGTTCCTGATAATCGCAGGGCTCCTGGCAGCCGGGGATTAATACCAAGCGCCAGAGGAGCCCTTTGACAACGAGTTGAAACAAGGCCGGGCATGGTCGGCCCGGCCTTGTTAATCTCCTTCCTACCTTGGCATATTGAGGTCAGTAGGCATTAGGGATTGGCAGCGGAGCCCTCTTTGGCATTCTTGCCGATGCCCCAAATCAAGGCCACCACGCCCATCACGGCGAACCAGATGGCTCCCACGATGAAAGCGTTCTTATTCACACTGGCACTCATGGCAGTCGCCAGAGGTGTAATCACATAGGGGCACAGGAAGGAACCCAGGTTTTGTCCCATGACCACGATGGCCATGGCCAGGGGTACCGCGTTAGGCTTAACGGACATGGAGGTGCCCACCATGATCGCGGCAAAAACGGTGCTGACGCAGAAACCGTAAATCAAGCTGCCCAGGTAGACAAAGAAAATATTCGGAGCATAGGCAATAAGCAGGTAGGCAACGACACCCATGAACAGGCCGATGGCCAGGGAGTTGTTCCGGGCCACCTGCGCCAGTTTCCCGAACACCAGCCCCATCAGGAAGCCGCCAATAGCGAAAATCATGGTAGCTTGTCCTGCGTGAGCAGCGGTTCCAAGGTTTTGCTCAGCTACGAAGAAGGCCATGTAGGTGGCCAGGATTAACCCGCTGATGAAATAGAGGAGCATGGTAATCGCCCAGCCAAAAGCAGCTCCGGTTAATTGGGGCTTTTCGAAGGACCCGCCGCCTTCAGCGGCCGCAGACTTGGCCGGCTTGGGTTTCGGCAGGAAAGCGGCCACACAGATTAGGGAAATGAGAGCGATCCAGTGGACATGGAAGGTGATATTCCAGCCCATTAAGGCTAAGTAACCGCTGACAAAGACCATGACGGCGCATCCAAGCATCTGGGCGGAAGTCATGTGACCCATCACCTGGGACCGCTCGTCACCGTCAAAATATGCTGCCACCAGGGAGGCAGAAAGCACTTGGACCGTTCCGACACCGACACCCAACAGTCCCCGGAAGAACAGGATCGCACCAAAAGACTCGATGAAAGCCGGGACAACGCCGCCAATCAGGAAACAAAGGATCCCGAACAAGACCAGGGTCTTCATGGAGATTGTTTCCTGCAGTTTACCAACGATAGGGTTAACAATGATAATGATGATACAAGGAAGAGTGATCAAAAGCTGGATGGATGTCTGGGGGACATCGCTGAAATGCTCGCCGATGACATGCAAGCCGCTGGCGATAGCCATGACACCCATCATTAAGATGGCAAAACTGTAAATGGCTAATTTGATCATGCCTTTACTTTGTTCCATGGAAACGACCCCTCTCCTTATTGATTTTTCTTCACACCGCAGCTACGCTTCTACCGGCAGGAGTTCCCCCGGGGCATGCGTTGTCCTTCCATGATGCCGTATACAGCCATTTGCACCGGCAGGAAGACACGACCCGGAGCCGGCTTACCTTGGGTTGTCAATTACGGCCGTTATGAATGTCCATTGCCGGGACCTAAGAAAGAATCCATGGTGAAAAGGTTACAATGATGCCTTTTGTGTTCCCATTGAAACGGTAAAACTGCATGGAACCATACAACCCACCGTCATGCACTTTCAACCCTTGATGAAACAGCAAGCTGGATGCTTGTTTGTTAAATCACGAACATGCCTGGGCCAACGGTAGTACTTGTTTGATTAGGGCCCCTGGACGGCTGCTGAGTGGTGTGCATCCGCGGGCAGCCAAGTTCCGTTTCCCGCAAGAGAAACCGGAGGCCCTTGTTACATGCTTCCGCAACAGCCTCGCCTCTCACCATTACCGGCCTTCGTTGTTGCCTCCCTTGCATTGACTTGGTCATGCCGGGAACCCGGCTTGACCAACCTTGGTCTTCGTGAATCTCCAACCCACTCTCCTTCGTCAAACCCGGCAAAAGGTTTCACACACCCATACCCTACACCCCTTTCCTGGCTCAGTATGATATGCTGGGCTGGCAGAACAGCCCAAAACCATCGTCCAGCTGCAGTCCAGCCTGATGCATGGCACAAATTATGAAAGAATTCTGGGATCACAGCCGGCAATCCAACAACAAGCTGGGCCGGTCAAACATCACCAAACTTGGAAAAAGCATTCCTTTTTCTCTGTTACTGATCCCAGTGCAAAATGCATGCCAATTGCCACAACGCCGAAGAATTAAGGCTTCTTTCCGCGGGTATTTGCTCTATTTTGTACTTTGAAGCAACTATGGGCCCTGGCTGGGCTATTATGCATGCCAGGTGTATTATTTTAAAACACTTTTGAGAAAGCGGCTCAAGAAACGGGCTTTTTGCTCCGGCTTCCCTGTGGGCACACCAATGTGGACAACCTGCCGGGCTCTTTTAAGGTTTTCTTAATACCGGGATTATTGAAAGGCGGGCCGGAAAAGCAAATATTGGTGGCGGGTAAGAGGTTTCATGAAATGCGTTTACCGGAAAGGCAGCGATCCTGGGAAAGGGGTGGCGATAAATAGGGAATGCTGCCAAAGAGACAAAAATAAAAAAGGCATGACAAGCATGCCCAAACCTAGTTCTGGTCGATACGAACCCATACCTCCGCCCAGGGGTCATGGGGCGGGTCTTTCTCTTGTTGGGCGGCAAACCAGTCCCAGTTGGGAGCGAAAGCATTGTACTCCCGTTCCGCCTTTTCATACAACTGGTTCAAGCTGTGCACCACCTGCTGTCCCTCCTTCCGGCTCCATTCACCGGGCAGAATATTTGCTATTATTTTTATTTTCCGATTTTTTGTGATCTTTATCATAAACCATTTTCCCTGGTTCAGCAACTGTTTATTAAAAAACCGGCACACTTTTTCATCCGGGGCAAAAGCGGAATTAGAGCAAAACCGTCTCCAGCAGTACCACAACGGCCAGGACGAGCACGTGCCATGCCTGATCATGAACAATTACCAGCCAGAACATGTCACCGGATTTGTTGACATGCTTCAGCCACCACTTGGTGAATCCCCTGCGGTCCAAACCCAGGTGAGCGGCAAAAATAAAGAGGAGGGACCACCAGGTAAGTCCCCCGCCTGGCAGGGCAAAAAGAGCAATGATGCCAGTGTATAGCGATGCATGAATCAAAAGCGGTACCCACTGTGTAGCCTTGTTCTCCGCCATCCAGCGGGTCTGGAACAGGAAATCCCCTACCAAGTGTCCTACCATCAACCATGCCAGAAATTCCGTTGACATGTTCTACCCCCGGTTTTGGATATAATTAGTTCTCCTTTTTCCCCATCATCTCTTGGATGACGGGGGCAGCTTTTTCGAAAGCCGCTACTACTTCAGGATCAAATTGAGTTCCGGCACAGCGCAGTATTTCCCCATAAGCTTCCTCGAAACTGCGGCCCTTGCGGTAGGGCCGGTCCGTGGTCATGGCATCCAAGGTATCAGCCACGGCGATAATCCGGGCCACCAAGGGAATGTCCTTCCCCGCCAAGCCCTGGGGATATCCCTTGCCGTCGTACCGCTCCTGGTGATACAAAGCTCCCTTCATCCATTCCCTGGCTAGAGACTGAGGTTCTATCGCACCTAAAATGCGCGCCCCTACAGTGGTATGGCTCTTCATCATCTTCCACTGTTCATCGTTTAGCGGTCCTTGTTGCAAAAGCACATCGTCCCTGACACCGATTTTGCCGATGTCATGCAGGAGAGCGATCTTCTCAATATCCTCAAGCTCCTTCTCCGGCAAATCCATCGCCCGGGCAATAGCTACCGAGTATTTGCTAACCCGCTCCGAATGGCCTCGGGTATAGGGATCCCTGGCATCCAAAGCCGAGGACAAGGTCCGGATCAGACTGGTCAGGAGCAAGTCCAGGCGGCTGTACAGTTGGCTGTTTTCAATGACCACCGCCGATTGGCCGGCCAGGGACATGGACAGGTGTAAATCCCGTTCCGTGAAGAGCTGCCCTCCTAGTTTATTTACCAGCTGCAGGCACCCGATGGACTTACCTTTGTTAACCATCGGCACGCACAAGATGGAACGGGTAATAAAACCGGTAGCCGCATCAAACCTGCTGGCCCAGCGAGGGTCTTTCGTCACATCGGAAACCAGAATCGGTTCCATGGAATCGGCCACCTGACCCGCCAGTCCTTCACCCCGCTTGAGGCGCAATCCTTTCAGGGCATCTCCCTTCGGACCCCTGGCCACCAGGGGTAAAAGCTCCGCACCGTCTTCCGTAAACAGCCAAAGAGTTCCCGCTTCGGCTTGCAAAGTGTCCATGGCCTGGTCCAGGACCATGACCAGTACTTCTTCTAAACGCAGGGTGGAGTTTAACACCATGCTGACCCGGAGGAGTTTCTCCAGTTCCTCAATACGTTGTTGCAGTTCCTGGCTGACCAGGGAGTCTTCTATCATTGCTCAGCCTCCTCTAACCACTACTTAACTCAACTGACTTGAGGCGCTTCCTTAGCCGCCCATCCGTCCACGGTATAGATGGGTATCGGTTCTTCAAACCCCCGGACCGGTACCGCTCCCAGAGGGCGAATGTCAAAATCGGCGGCAGCGCCGGTAGCTTCCAGGCTTTTTAGGGTGCGTCCCGAGAGAATAATGCTGGTGCCGAACTCCTTATTCATCCCTTCCAACCGGGAAGCCAGGTTCACATCCTCCCCGATGACCGTGTAATCCATTCTTTCCGGACTGCCGATGTTGCCCACGATGACGCTTCCGGAGTTCAGTCCTACCCCGGATTTGAAGGTCTTCTCCCCCCTGGCAATCCAGATCTGGTTCAACTCTTCCAGCCGCTTTTGCATCTCCAGGCTGGCGGCCAAGGCTCGCCGGGCGTGATCCGGATAAGGGATGGGCGCTCCGAACACGGCCATGAGGCCGTCGCCCAGGTACTTATCCAGCATCCCGCCGTGGCGGAAGATAATGGCGGTCATTTCCGTCATGTACTCATTGGGCCGCTGCACCACTTCTTCCGGCGGCCGCCCTTCACTGTAGGCAGTGAAACCGCGGATGTCGGAAAACATGACGGTGACATCTTGGCGCACTCCCCCCAGCTGCACCTGGTCCGGGTTGGCCAGGAGCTGCTCCACCACCGCCGGGGACACATAGCGGCCGAACAGGGCCTTTGTTTTCCGCCGCTCCAATTCCGCCCGTACATAACCTTCAATGGTCAAGCCCAGGTAAGTCATGGAGACGGACAGGGCCGGGGCCGCCAGATTAATCCAGTAATGATTGCGATACCAGAAATGGGTGACAGCAGCAGTAAACAAGACCAGGATCCCCACGGTAATGGCAAAGCCCACCCATGGGTTTTTTCTGCCTGTCAGGAGAAAAGCCAATAAACCACCGAGCACAATCAGAGCCAAATTCACCGGCGCCGGTGCCCGTTGGAAGAATTCCCCGTGAAGCATGTTCTCTACCACGGTGGCGTGGAGTTCCACCCCGGGCGGGGCCAGTTTCCCGTCCAGAACCATATTCCCCTTGGTAAAGGGCGTCTGCACCTGGTCGTGGAACAAAGGAGAGGTCACGCCGACAAAAACCACTTTGTCCCGGAACTCCTCGGGCGGAATCCGGCCCAAGGCCACGTCGGCAAAACTATAGGTGGGAATGGTTTCCGCCGGCCCGTAGAAATCCAGCAGGAGTTTGCCCTCCCCGGTTAAAGGCACGATTCTCTCCCCTACCCGCAAGCTGCGGCCCAAAAGCTCCAAATCATCCGGGGCATGGCCCATGGCCAGTAAAGCCGTGGCAATGCTCAAACTGGGATAGGGCTGTTCCATCAAGTTGAGATCCACCGGGATAATACCGCGCACTTTGTTATCCAAATCCTCCGGCGTATTGACAAAACCCGTGGCCATAAGGGTCTCCCAGAAAGGATCGGCGGGCATCAGGAGCTCCGTATAGACTTCTCCATCTTCCTGGGAGAAGGAGAACATGGTAGCCAGCACCACACCCCCATGTTCCCCCATGGCCTGGACAAAAGCCCGGTCCCCCTCCGGGTCACCAGGCACATCCAGGATCAAGTCAAAACCCACCACCGGGGCCAGTGCCAGTTGCTCCAGCAGCCGGCCATAAACCTCCCTGGACCAGGGCCAGGGACCGATCTCCGCCACGGAGGCATCATCGATCCCCACCACCACTACCTCCCCGCTGGGGGCCACGGTGCCCCGGAGGTTGAACCAGGTGTCGTAGAGGGCAAGTTCCCATGGTTCCAGCACGCCGGTAAAACTTAAGGTCGCAACAAAAAGAATAACTGCCGCCAAAATTAGCAGGGCCACCTTGGTAAGACTTCTTCTCATTTAATAATTTAACCCTCCCCGGAGACAAATTCCGGTTACCCGTTCTGAGAAATCTTCTATCAACAGTAATAATTGGCATTATTCTCTGGTAAATAGGCAATATCCTTTAAGTGAAGCAAAATTTTGGCACGCTCTCCCGACACAGGCACCAGGCGAACATTAATCCCGGAACCCATGGCAGCAAGCGCGCAGCCCAACAGGACCACCGGCAGCCGGCGCTACGCCAATGCCGGCCGTTTAGAATTTCCACCACGGCCTCAGGATCCCATTTCCTGCGGACCGCCGGAGCCTGCGCCGGCAGGGGCACCGTCCCCCGCCCTTCGCCGGCATGTGCAAATCGAGTAGGAGGGGGCGATTAACCCCCGTCCTCTCACACCACCGTACGTACCGTTCGGTATACGGCGGTTCACCAAGCTTGACGAATTTGATGATAATGTGCAGTTAAACTTCTGAGGCCCTGGC
>DULZ01000063.1 GCA_012840125.1 Clostridia bacterium
AGGATTGTAGTAGATTAAAAACACCGGGACGGGAGTCCATTGCCAACCTCTCCTCCACCTGTTATAATGCAATTAACTGGCATAAAGCTTTGACCCGGTCAGAGTTTTTTCTTTGCCCATCCGGCAAATGCCTCATGAACGGGATGATGCAGCATGGCCGTGAGAATCGAAAACTTAACATATACCTACCCCAACCACCGGAGAGGACTGGTGGACGTTAGTCTCCATATCAAAAAAGGTCGCAAAACCGCCGTCCTTGGTGTCAACGGCAGCGGCAAGTCTACCTTGCTTTACCATTTGAACGGAACCTTGGTGCCGCAAAGGGGAACCGTACAGGTCCTGGGTACGCCCGTCACGGCCAAGACCCTGCGGGAAATCAGGCGGCAGGTAGGTTTCCTATTTGATTATCCCGACCACCAGTTGTTTTCCACCACCGTCTACCAGGACATCAAATTCGGGCTGGATAACTACGGCTATCCCGAGACGGAAAAGCAAGACCGCATCTTGCAAGTGGCCCGGCAGTTGGACATCGAACACCTGCTGGATTATCCCCCTTTCCAGCTCAGTCTGGGGCAGAAAAAAAGGGTGGCCATTGCCGGCATCATGGTGCTGGAACCCAGCATCATTGCCTGTGATGAGCCCTTTGCCGGCCTGGACGGTTACTCCGCCGTCTATTTCAAGGATTTGCTGGACACCTGGGTCCGGCAGGGCAAGACCATTGTTTTCTCCACCCACGATGTGGATTTAACTTATGCATGGGCCGACGACGTGATCATCCTGCGGGAAGGAAGAGTCCTGCAGGCAGGACCGGTGGGAGAAGTGCTGACCCGCCGGGAGGTGTACGCCGAAGCAGGCCTTATTAAACCGATGCTGTTGGATCTCTTCGAAGATTGGGACGTGAAACCGAAAAACATAACCGATGCGAAACAATATTTAAGCCGGAGACGATAACGACTCCGGCTTTATTTTACGCGCAGCAACCGCATGCCGTTGGCAATAACCACCAGGGCGGCTCCCGTATCCGCCAGGATGGCAATCCAGAGGTTGAGCCACCCGGGGAAGACCAAGAGGACGGCCGCCGCTTTCACCAGCAAAGAGAAGGCAATGTTCTGCCTGATGATGTTTAAAGCTTGACGGCTCAGCTTCATGGTGAAAGGAAGTTTACCCAGATCATCAGCCATGAGGACGATATCCGCCGTCTCCAAGGCCGTATCGGTACCGGCCCCGCCCATGGCAATACCCACATCAGCCCGCGCCAGGGCCGGGGCATCATTGATGCCGTCTCCCACCATGGCGACGGTGCCGTATTGTTCCTGCAATGCCTCAATCGCCTGCACCTTATGCTGCGGCAGGAGCCCTGCACGAAAATCATCCAACCCCAATTCCGCCGCCAAAGCCCGGGCCGTCCGGGGATTGTCCCCGGTCAACATCACCGTTTTCCTGCCCTGTTCCTTCAAGGCTGCCACAGCCTTCCGGCTGGTCTCCCTGGGCCGGTCGCCGCAGGCGATTAAACCGGCCACCTCCTGTTCCGTTCCTACCAGCATTACCGTCTTGCCTTCCGTTTCCAGCTCCATGACGGTTGTTTCCCAATCCCCCAGCGGCAAACCCAAATCCTGTTGAAACAATGCCGGGCTGCCGACAAAGTACCATTTCCCCTGCAGCAGGGCCTTAGCGCCCCGGCCGGTCAGGGAAGCATAGTCCTTCCCGGGCAACAGGGTCACTTGCCGCACTGCCGCTTCCTGTAGGACGGCCGCTGCCAGGGGATGTTCGGAACCGATTTCCACGGAACCGGCCAATCGAAGTATCTCAGCAGGGGTATAACCCGGGGCCGGCACCACATCGGTCACCACCGGCTGTCCCCTGGTCAAGGTGCCGGTCTTATCGAAGGCCACGGCCTTGATCCGGCCCGCTTGCTCCAAATGGGCTCCCCCTTTGATGAGGACACCGTTTCTGGCGGCATTGCCGATGGCCGCCACGATGGACACAGGGGTGGAAATAACCAGAGCACAAGGACAGGCTACCACCAGCAGGGTCAGGGCCCGGTAAAACCAGTCCTGAAACGCCCGGCCGAAAAACAGCGGCGGCACCACCGCCAGCGCCAGGGCCAGTAGGATCACAGCCGGGGTATAATACTTGGCAAACACATCCACGAATCTTTCGGCCGGTGCTTTTTGCGCCTGAGCCTCTTCCACCAGGCTGATAATCCTGGCCAGGGTGGTATCCCCCGCCGGCCGCGTCACTTCCACCAGCAGCCGCCCGTTTTCATTGATGGTGCCGGCAAAGACTTCATCTCCTGCTCCTTTGGCCACCGGCACCGATTCCCCGGTAATGGGAGCCTGATTGACGGCGGAGCTTCCTTCCACCACTATCCCGTCCACGGGAATGCGGCTGCCCGGTTTGATAACCACCACATCACCCAACTTGAGCAAGGTCACGGGCACCACTTGCTCCGTTCCTCCCTGCCAGACCACGGCTTCCCGGGGGCTGAGGTCCATGAGACCGCGAATGGACTTGCGGGTTTTGTCCATGGTATAAGCTTCTAAAGTGTTACCCAAGGAAAACAGGAACACCACCGTGGCCGCTTCCACCCATTCCCCCAGGGCCACGGCACCGGTGACGGCTACGGTCATCAGCACATTCATATCCATGGCCAAGCCGCTTTTCAGGGAGTAAAGAGCGGCCCGCACCGTATAAAAGCCACCGCTGACCATGGCCCCCACCAAGACCGCCACCGCCAACGGTGTTAAGCCGGCATACCAGCTGACTACCCCCAGCAGCCATAAACCTCCTGAAATCACCGTCAAAAGACTTCTCTTGTTTTGCAGCCAAAAGGAACTCTCGCCGCCGGCCGGTGCCTGTTCAGGCAGGGCAGCTTCATAACCTGCTTCCGCCACGGCCCGCTGGACCTGATCCGCCGCCACCCTTCCCTCCACGTATAACTTGCCGGCGCTGAAATGCACTTCGGCCCGGTGGATGCCCGGCAGGCGGTTCAGTTTAAGTTCCAGTTTTTTGGCACAATCCGCACAATCCAGGCCTTTCAAGTGGAAGACCAGCCTTCGAGCTCCGGCCTGGGTTTCCTCCACCCCGTACCCGAGCCTCCTGACGGTATCGGTAATCACCTGTTTAGGCACCCGCACCTCATCGTAGCTTACTCTCAATTTCCCGGCGGCAAAATTAACGGTGGCTGCCGCCACTCCTTCCAAACGGGCGACGGCCTGTTCCAACTTCCTGGCGCAGTCGGCGCAATCCAAACCGGTCAGGCTGATGGTTTCTACCTGCAACGCCCTTGGAGCAGCCTCTATGTCCAGGGCGGAACCAACTTCCTCATGGGCGGAACAGCTGCCTCCACAACTGCAGTGCTGCTGCTCATGGTGCATAGTCTCACCTCATTTTGATAAACACATGAGCAATTGTTCATATGTTCCTTTATTTTATTGTACCGCGGCGGCTCGTCCCAGTCAATGCTTTTTTCTCATCATCCGGGACCGGCAAAATGGCAGGGGGAGCAGGAACTGGGGGGCATAACTAGAATATGAGACAATATCCTTAAGTGGTTAACGGCAATGCTACCGGAGGTTTGCCCATGAGATTCATCTTCAAAGTGTGCCTTTTTACCGTACTGATGGCCTTGGCCCTGGCCATGCTGCCCGCCAACTCCCTGGATGAGCGGTGGCCGGTCCAGGAACCGGCGTCCCATACCGTCGCCACGGTTACACCGGGTAAAACCCTGTCCCAGTCCCTCTACGAGCTGCGGGGCCGGGGAGCCGGTACTCCGTGGGAAAAGGAAGCGGCGGACATCCTGGCCGCGTATTTTCAAGAAATCGGGCTGCAGGCTTTGCCGGCATACCCGTCTTACCTGCAGGAATTCCCCCTGGGCACCGTCACCTCCTTCTATAACGCAGAAGGCCGCCTGCGCTTTCGCAGCGGCGGTCCTCTCACCCAAGTGTCCCAGAATGTGATCGGCTACCTGCCGGGCCAAGACCCGGAGGGAAAATGGATTATATTTGGCGCCCATTATGACGGGCAAGGAGAAACCGACGGCATCGTCTATCCCAGCGCCAACGATAACCTGTCCGGCGTGATGGCCCTGGCCGCCCTGGCCAAAGCACTGGCGGCGGAACCGGCTTTGAACGACACCCTGGTATTTGTGGCTTTCGGTGCCGAAGAACCCGGATTAAGGGGCTCCTACTACCTGGCAAGCGATTTGCCGGTGCCCAAAGAAAAAATCCAGGCGGTCATCAACCTGGATACCATCGGCAAGACTTGTGAAACTCTGGTAATCTATACGACGGAACACAACGCTTTGACGGCTTTACTGGCATCCGTTTTACGGGGTTATGGCTTTCAAAGCTCCGTGGTCATTGCCACCGGGGTTAGCGACCACTACCCCTTTAGCCTGCAGGGCATCCCCAGCGTCACCATTGCCACGGCCAATTGGAAGGAAGGCAATCATTCCCCGGAAGACACCCTGGACAAAGTGGATCTCTACCAGGTGGGCAGTATCGCCGGTGCCTTAAAACAAGCCCTCCACTATCTCGCCCGCTAAGGCAGCGGTACAGGGGGCAGGAAAAGCGGTGCCGGTGCCGGCCGGGGGAATGCCGGCGGGCAGCAATGATGCTTATGAGGGGCCCATCGCCCAGATCAGCGCTCCGGTTGCATTAAATACAATAGACCGTTAACAATGCCGGCGGCAATCGGACTGCCCCCTTTGCGACCCTGAACGGTGATATAGGTTAAAGGAGACTGCATCAACGCTTCTTTGGACTCCGCCGCCCCGACAAAACCCACGGGCACCCCGATGACCAGGGCAGGGGTGATCCCTTGTTCCCGGTGGAGGCGGAGCAGCTCAAACAAGGCGGTGGGCGCATTCCCAATGGCCACGATACTGCCCTCTAAAGCCTCGCCCCAGAGGCGAAAAGCCGCCATGGCCCTGGTAATGCCCTCCCTTTTGGCCAGGCTGGCTACCCGGTCATCACTGATGGCGCAATGGATGCGGCATCCCAGTCTTCCGGCTGCCCGCCTGTTGATCCCGGCTGCCACCATTTGCACATCGGTAAAGATAGGGGCCCCGTTTTTTAAGGCGGCCAATCCCCGTTCCATACTCTCCGGGTGAAAGCGGGCCAGCGCCCCAAATTCCGGATCCCCGCTGGCATGAATCATCCTTTTCACCAGGGCCTTTTCGGCCCGGCTAAAGGGATGGTCTCCCAACAGCTCCTCGATAATCTCCATACTTCTCGTTTCAATCGCCCTTGGATCATGGATGAACTGCATCTTCCACCTCCTGAATCCGCTCCGCCAGGATATCGGCCAAACGGGGGTCGGCTCCCAGGGGCCTGGCCAGGGCAAATCTTACCCGGGGATAGCGCTGCCGGAGCTCTTCCAGCATTTCCGGGATATCTTCTTGAATGTGAAGTCCACTGGTGAGGAACCAGGGAGCCACGATGATTTCCGTAAAACCGGCCTCCGCAAGCCTTGCGGCCACCTCTCTCAAACCCGGCCGGCCGGATTTGCTGTTCATCCAGGCCGGCGCGATCTCACCGGCACGGATCCTGTTTTTGAGGAGGGACGCCATCTCCACCAGCAGTTGGTTTGCTTCATCAACCCGGGCCCGGCTGCCGTGCCCCAGCAAGATGATCCCCTTCGCCATATTGGTTCACCTCTTTCAAGAAATACTTGATTTCCTCAAACTGCGTGAAAACATTGGCGTGGCCCGCCGGGGGCCTCCGGATTACCACCAGCGGGATGTTTAATGCTAAACAAGCTTCCCATTTGGCCTGCAACCCGCCGGTGGGGCCGCTGTCTTTAGTGACCACCACCTCCGCTCCGAAGTGCCTGAACATCCATGCATTGCCTTCCGTATCAAAGGGCCCTTGCATGGCTACAATTTGCCGGGGCGGCAACCCCAGCCGGCGGCACTGGCCCAGCACTTCCGCTGCCGGCAGCACCCGGGCGATAATCCTTTTTCCTGCCAGGGCAGGATGGGTGGTGAACAAAGGTAAACGGCGGCTGCCAATGGTGAGAAAAATGGTATCCCCCAGGGCTGCCGCTTGACAAGCGGCAGCAAGATAACCGGACACCTGAAACAGCAGGGGATGCTCCGGCAAGCCGCCGGCCGCCCTCTCCAAACGCCCGTAGGCAATGCCCAGTTGCCGGGCGGTACTCTGGGCAATGGCCCTGATGTTTTCCGCAAAAGGATGGGTGGCATCGATGACGGCCCGCACTTGCAGCCGCCGGATTAAATCCGCCAGCTGCGCCCCTGTCAGGGCCCCCACCAGCACTTCTTTGACGCCCTGCTCTTTCGCCAGTTTTTCCCCATAGGAACTCACCGTGGTCAGGACCACCGGAAACCCTTCTTCCTGCAAGTACCCGGCCAACTGCCTGGCTTCCGTGGTTCCTCCCAGCACCAGGATCACAGGCGATACCCCCGCGGCGTAATGAAATGATGCCCGGCCACATAACTCTGGGAATTGCCCACGATCACCGTGGTAAACATGTCAATCTCTTCCCGGGTAAAACCCGCTAGAGTTGACAACACCAGGCTTTCTCCTTCCCGGCCCGCATTCCGGACCACGGCCACCGGCGTATCCGGTTTCCTGTACCGCAAGAGCAGTTCCTGCACCTGGTTGATCAGGTCCGGCCTGCCTTTGCTTTTGGGGTTATACAAGGCGATCACGAAATCTCCCTGGGCCGCCAGGACCACGCGTTTCAGGATTAATTCCCGGGGTGTTAATAAGTCGCTTAAGCTGATAAAGGCACAGTCGTGCATTAAAGGAGCTCCCGCCACAGCTGCCGCCGCCTGGGCCGCCGACACCCCGGGCACGATCTCCACTTGTACTTCCGGCTGGGCTTGTTCCCGGTACAGCACTTCCAGCACCACCCCGGCCATGCCGTAAATCCCCGGATCGCCGCTGGAGATGACTGCCACCCGGTATCCCTGCCGGGCGAGCTCCACCGCCCTTTGGGCCCGTGCCACCTCTTTTTTCATACCCGTGCTTTCCACTTGCTGGTGTCCCAGCAAAGGAGTCACTAAGTTAACATAAGTCTTATAGCCGATGACTATCTCCGCTTCGGCCAGGGCTTGCCTGGCTCTTTCCGTCATATGCCGTACCTGGCCGGGTCCGATGCCGATGACGCTGATCTTGCCCTGGCCACGGCAATGGTCACTCCTTGCCGGGATTGTTTCCCGACCAGCAAATTCCCCCACCGGCTGCCCAGGATCGCTGCCGGTTCGCATACCGCACCAACTCCTATCTTTTTCTCGACAAAGGGAGATTTGTTCAGGTGAGGCATGGCCTCCAGAACTGCCCGCAACTCCTGCGGGTGATAAAACTCGATGGGCACTTTCAGTTCCCCGGCTAGTTTTAGCAAGCCCCCTTCCTCTTGCTTCAGGTCCACGGAGGCCAGCCGCTGAATCGCCGCCAAAGGCCAGCCTTGCCGGGCAAAGACTCCCTCAAGGGCCTGGCGCAAGGTATCTTTGGCGGTACCACGGCGGCACCCGATGCCTACCACTAAGCTGGGCATGACTAGCTCCAAATCCACCCCCGGTACGCCCCAGCGGGAAGCCGTAATGGCAATGGTCGCCCCGCGGGCAGGGGCGCGGGGCAGTTCCGCCAGGGGCTGAAACACCGTTTTGCCCGGGCACAGCTCCTCCCGGCCCCGGAACATCTCCACGGGCAGTTCGGAATAGATCCAGATGGTTTCATCCCGCACCAGGGCGCCGTTGATCTTGACCAATCCTTCCGGATTGGCGATTTTCAGTCCCCAACGGGCGGCCCAGGTTTCTACGGCCGTCTTACCCAGTACATCGGTGGCGGTGGTAATGACCGGCGTCGCCCCCAGGGCCCCCGCCACTTGCCGGGCCAGTTCATTAGCCCGGCCCAAATGGCCGCTCAGGAGACTGACGACGAACCGCCCCCCGGCATCAATCACCAGGACCGCCGGGTCCACCGCCTTATGCCGGAGCAGGGGGGCAATCAAGCGGACGACGATGCCGCTGGCCATAAAGAAAATCAAACCGTCAGCCCTTTCCCATTCCCTGGCCACTTGCTCCCTGAGACTAAGTTCCCCTGCCGGTTCCTGCCAGGCATGTTGGGGTAAGCGGTCCTTCAAGCTCCGGGCCAGGGCCAGGCCCCGGTCGTTGAGACAGAAGACCGTTAACCGCAACCTTTTCCCTCCCGGAAACCATGGCTGAAAGCCGCATCATACAAGCGGGAGCGGGCATAGTCTTTCGCCCCCACCGCCTCTCCCACGAGGATCACGGCTGTCTTGGTAATGCCTTGTTCTCTTACCTGCCGGGCAATGGTGGCCAGGGTACCCTGCACCTTCACCTCACCGGGCCAGGACGCCTTCTGCACCACCGCCGCCGGCGTCTCCGGTGCATATCCTCCCGCCAGCAGTTCCGCCACCACCTGATCGATCCGGCCCACGCTCAAGAAAATGGCCATGGTGGCTTGATGCCCGGCCAAACCGGCCAAACTCTCTTTCTCCGGTACGGGGGTACGGCCCCCCAGCCTGGTAAAAATCACGGTCTGGCTGATACCCGGCAAGGTCAACTCTCTCTGAATGGCCGCCGCTGCGGCAAAGGCCGAACTCACCCCGGGCACTATTTCCGCCACAATCCCCTCCTCCCGCAGGCGGTCCAACTGCTCCTGGATGGCTCCGTAAAGGCTTGGATCCCCTGTGTGCAAGCGCACCACCAGTTTGCCTTGCCGACTGCCCCTAATTAAGACGGCCAGCACCTCTTCCAAAGTCATAGAGGCGCTGTCATAAATCTCAGCGCCCGGTTTCGCCAGTGTCAAAAGCTCCGGGTTCACCAGGGAGCCGGCATACACAATGATATCGGCTTCTTTTAACAACCGTGCTCCTTTCACGGTAATGAGTTCTACATCGCCGGGACCGGCACCGACAAAATACACCATCCGTCCTTCATTCCTTTCCCGGTTTTCTGCTGATGATCAATGACAAGTAATCGATTTTCCGGCCTACCAGGCCTTCTAAATCACCGGTGACAAACTCCCCGGCCTGTCCCACCCTGGCGGCCAGAAAAGACCCCTGCAGCCGGTTTTGCCTGGCTAAAGCCGCCACCAGACCGCTATAATCCTTGGAGACTTTCATCAATACCAAGTTGGCCCCTTGCCAAGCCTTTTCGTCCAAGTCCTGCTCGCCTCCCCCCGGAAGGATCACCAGGGGCTCATCCCCCTCCGCCAGGGGCACCAGGAGGCGGG
>DULZ01000064.1 GCA_012840125.1 Clostridia bacterium
ATTCTTTTGGTAAGTCATAGTCAAATTCCCTGGTTAGCATGGTACCTCATTCACTGATAGTCAGTCTTCCGTCAAATTTCCCCTGGTTATAATAGTGTTCGATGATCTCCTGGAAATTATACCCTGCCGCGGCCATGCCCGCCGCGCCCCACTGGCTCATACCAACCCCATGGCCAAAGCCTCTCCCTCGAAAAGATATTTGATCGGCTCCCGTGGCCAGCCGCGCCGTGGTCTCATAACCTTTCACATATAATTCGTGATTCAAGGAAACAGGCCTGACGCCTTCCCGAGTCACCACGGCTAACGGGATACTGCCGCCGGTCAGGTTCTGCACTTCCCGGCCGTCGAACACAGCCGGGGAAGCACCAAATTCAACGGAATATAAAGTGCTGTTCAGCCCAAAAACTGACCCGGCTTTTTCCCCTGAAAGAAGAACGGTGCCCTCGGTTCCGGCAATTTCCAACTGGTAAACCCGCTGTAAACCGGGGGCATCTCCCGGTACCTCGTCCCCGTAGGGTGTCAAGGAAATGACCCGACCTACTTGAATGGCTTCGCCCGGGTTCAGGCTGTTCCAATTGGCGATCTGTTGCTGCAGCTCATTGATGGTAAAACTCTTTGTCCATTGGTAAGTGTTCACCGGCCAATCTAAGGCGAACTGCTGGGAAAACTCCAATGCGTAAGCATCAAAGGGAGACGGAACGGGTTTTAGGTAAGGACGTTCGCCGCCCCATACCTTCGCACTGTCCGCCGTATAGCCACCGGCATTGGCGTGAAACACGGCTTCAATGAGTGCCCCGTCATAATAGATTCTCAAGCCTCTAGTCTCATCTACGGCTTGTCTAATCTTGTCACCACCGGGCACCAGTTCAGCTTCATACCCCCCATAAACTTGATCTCGCGTCCCGGCGGTCACATCATAGTAAAGGGAAGCACCGGTGCGACCCAGCACATATGTACGAGATACTACGGCCTGAGCCTTTAAGGCTTCCAAAGGAAAGGAAGCCGGCATTTCCTGCGGCAGCACCCCGTACAAGTATTCTTCTACCGGTAGAAGGTTAATCACCAATAAGCTCTGGCCGGCATCCACAATATGTAGACTGCCCCGGTATCGCTTGTTCTCAAAACTGAACAGGGGGTCCCCTGCTTCTCCGGCTCGGAGGAGCACACCACCGGAGACGGCAATACTGCCGGGTTCTCCTTCCCGCTGCAGCTTAAGAGTGTTTCCGGCCCGGAAAACCATCCAACGCTCTCCCGGCAAAGGATCAGCCAGCCTCAAACCGGTACCGCTGTCGATCAATTCATAATCTCCCTGCACCACAAGAAACCCGGCGCTGCTATATTCTTGCTTCAAAAGCACCCTGACGGCATCATCCGCGCCGGCTGCCGGGGCTAATCCCAAGAGCATCACAAAAAACAGGAAGAACATGGATACCCATCGAAAAAACCGCAAGGAACTACTCCTCTCCCCAAAGATGACATCAAATACAGAACTTTTTTCGACAAAGGATCCCAAAGTCCTTCACAAAACTACCAAACTAGCGTCTAAAAAGATTCAATAGAACGGTGAGAATAACGCTCAGAATAATACAAGTCACAATAGGAAAATAGACTGTCAATCCTTCTCTTTGGACAAAGATATCCCCCGGCAACCTGCCTAAAGGCAGGATGCGACTCATGCCCCAGATGAGTAAACCTAGACAAGCGATGCCAATACCGATATAGATCAGCATTTTGCCAAAAACATCGCCAGGGTTCATGGAGCTCACCTCTTCTTAATCTAGCTTCCCAACTATAGAATTCGCCCGTTCCAAATCCTCCGGGGTATTGACATTGAAAAACACTTCCCCGGTAATACCCCAGGCCGCGAGCTTTTCCGCCTCGATGACTTTAACGTTCAGATAAGGATAGATGTGGGTGATCTTCCTTGCCTCCCCCTTTAATGCCGTTTCAATGACGGGGATGCAGTCTTTGCCGTAGATCCCATGTAACGGCTGTAACCCGTCGGCGGTCCTGACAGCAACGACATCATAGCCCGGTGCTTCTTCCAGCATCAAAGAAGCCAGCTGTGTACTGACAAAGGGCATATCGCAAGCTACAACCAAATTGTAATTTGATGTACTGCAGATGAGTCCGGCATGCATACCGGATAAAGGTCCCAGGCCGGGTATAAGATCGCTAACGACTTTCACCTGTAAGTAATCATATGCCCCGGGCCTGTTGGTCACGACGATGATTTCTTGGAAATCATTCTTGACTTTGTCTATGATCCTTTCAATTAACGGCTGGTTGCCGACGGTAACAAAAGCCTTATCTCGTTTCATGCGAGAGCTTTTTCCCCCGGCCAGAATAATAATTGATGCATTCAATTCCTTGCACCTCATTCGGATTTTTGGCTGGGCTGAACAAAACTTTCAGCCGCCGCTTCCTGGGAGACCAGGTCATCCTCATAATCAATGACCTTTGGCTTGACCAAACGTGAAACCAGAATACTCCCCTCATATAGAAGGATAAGAGTACCGGCCATGAATACTTGGGAGATCACATCCGGGGGCGTCAACACGGCTCCTATGACAAAACTGGCAAACACAACATATTTTCTATTTTTTACTAAGCTGGCCGTCGTAAGGAAACCTAACCTGGTCAAAAACAGCACCACCAATGGCAGCTGGAACATGAAACCGAAGGGGAGCAGGAACGTCAGCAGAAAGGAAACGTACCGGCTCACCGAGATCATGGCTTCCAGGCCTTCCCCGGCTACCAGCAGCAGAAAATTGGTAACGAATTTAAAAACCACGA
Organism: Clostridia bacterium; assembly: GCA_012840125.1. Lineage (NCBI taxonomy): Bacteria > Bacillati > Bacillota > Clostridia > Clostridia bacterium. Next base: position 2,797 of record DULZ01000064.1, read on the forward strand.
AAAACGCAAAGAGCACACCTGAGACAAAAAGGATCAATGAGATCGGAAACAGAGTGATGATAATGCGCTTTTCATTGGGGTGCAGAGCAGGCACAATAAAGCTCCACACCTGCCAAAAAACAACGGGAGAAACCAGTACAACCCCTGCCACTACGGAAATCTTCACTTTGGTGAGAAAAGCCTCCGTCATGGAGATATATACTAGGGGAACATTGTAATCCTCTAGGGGAGCGGTAAGAAAACCCAGTAAGAAATCTCCCCATAAAAAGAAGCTGACGAATGAGCCGAGCAAAATAGCCACCAGACTTACAATTAACACCTTGCGCAGCTCTGTCAAATGCTCCACTATGGACATGTTTTTATCATCCATCATATCCTCTCCTAACTGCCGCCAGTAGCATCATCATTTCATGCTTGTTCTTTAAGATAATCATCCAAAACCATCTGCCCCTCTGCCCGGTCAGGTACCGGCAGCCCAAAATAGCGGTAAGTATGAGGCGTCACTATCCGGCCGCGGGCAGTCCGGTGCAGGAACCCTTGCTGGAGCAGGTAAGGTTCGTATACATCCTCCACCGTATCCGGCTCTTCCCCGATGGTAGCCGCCAGCGTATCCAGTCCCACCGGGCCCCCGCCAAACTTGTGAATGATGGTGATCAGCATCTGTCTGTCCGTTTTGTCCAGCCCCTGCTCATCGATTTCCATCATCGTCAACGCCTCCCTTGCCACTTCCTTGGTAACCAGGCCGTCGGCCATGACCTGGGCGAAGTCCCTGACCCGCTTGAGCAAGCGGTTGGCGATCCTGGGAGTGCCCCTGGAGCGGCAAGCAATTTCATAAGCGCCTTCTTCTTCAATTTGCATATTTAGAATGGAAGCTGAACGCAAGACGATTTCTTTTAGTTCAACCGGAGAATAGAATTCGAGTTTGCTGATTAAGCCAAACCGGTCTCTTAAAGGAGACGTGAGCAAACCGGCTCTCGTCGTGGCGCCGATTAAAGTAAAACGGGGCAGGTCCAATCTAATGCTCCTGGCACTCGGACCTTTGCCCAGCACGATGTCTATTACAAAATCTTCCATGGCAGGATACAGCACTTCCTCCACCTGGCGGTTTAAGCGATGGATCTCATCAATAAACAGAACATCTCCTTCTTCCAGGTTAGTCACGATCGCAGCCAAATCTCCGGCCCGTTCAATGGCCGGCCCGGAAGTAATCTTGATTTGGGCTCCCATTTCATTAGCCACAATATTCGCTAAGGTAGTTTTACCTAAACCGGGGGGGCCGTACAACAATAAATGATCCAACGCCTCTCCTCTTTGCTTGGCTGCCTGGATAAAAATAGACAGGCTTTCTTTCACCTTCGCCTGGCCGATATAATCCTCTAGAGTTTTCGGTCGCAAGCTGCTTTCTATGTCACTGTCCAAAACTGTGTGCTCGGATGTTACCAGCCTCTCCTCCAAAGCGCTACCCCCTCCTGGCCTTTGCTGTCTCTTTCAGCACAAAACGAATCAGTTCCTGGGGGGAAGCCTCCCGCCCCAGCACCTCCAGTCCTCTAGTTAAAAAGGGCCATACTTCCTGTTTTTGATAGCCTAGACTTTGCAATCCTAAAATGGCATCAGAAATGTTAGCCCCCTGTTCTTCTGTCCCGGGTGGCCGGAAAGCCGCGTCTGCCGGGCAGGACAGCTTATCCTTTAATTCCAGGATCAACCGCTGCGCCGTTTTCTTCCCCACACCGGGCAGCTTGGTCAAATAGTTGAGATCCTCGTTTATGATGGAATAAACGAAACGGTTCTGGTCGATGGAACCGATGATATTTAAAGCTCCTTTCGGCCCGATACCTGAAATGGTAAGCAGTTTCTTATACAGTTGGAGGTCTTCTTTGTTTACAAAACCGTACAAAGCAACGCTGTCCTCCCGCACCTCCAAATGGGTGTACAACTCTATTTTACTCCCGACGGCAGGCAGGGAGATCAGGGCATTGGCGGGAAGCAGTACCTGGTAGCCAACACCTCCGACGTTAATCAGGATGCTTTCCCCTTCTATCTCTTGCAAGATACCTTGTAAATAACCTATCATGCCTGTCTCTTCCTTTAACACACGCAGTTAACAATAATGAGACAACAACCTATTCATCTTATGAGCATGGGCATGGCAGATGGCTAGCGCCAGTGCATCAGCGGCATCATCCGGGGCAGGTAATTGCTCCAGTTTCAGCAACAGCCGCACCATCTCCTGGACCTGCCTTTTTTCGGCTCGCCCATAGCCTACTACGGCCTGTTTCACCTGCAGCGGGGTATATTCAAAAATGGGCAGCCCTTTCTCCACACCGGCCAGCAAGATCACACCTCTGGCCTGGCCCACCGTCAGGGCTGTCTTGGTATTCTTATTGAAGAACAACTCTTCTACCACCAGGCATTCAGGCCGGAAATCCCGGATAAGCTCTAAGATTAAATCAAAAATCTGCTTCAGCCTCTCCGGCCCGCTGTCTTTCGGGGAGGTACGAATACAGCCGTAATCCACAAGCCGGTAATTGGATTGGCCGCTGCTGTCGATGATACCGAATCCCACGGTGGCGGTGCCCGGATCTATGCCCATTATCCTCACAAGGCTCACCTCTCGTTAGTATTCTACATGTAAAAGTCATCCCCTGCAAGGTAAATGGACATGTTTGTGCCCGGACCTCGGGCCCAGTCCGGCCAAAGACAAAAAAACATGGCTTAATCGGGATATGGCTCCCTCTTAAACCATGTCAACACTAAGATTGGTATTCATC
>DULZ01000065.1 GCA_012840125.1 Clostridia bacterium
AAACTGCTCTCGTTTGATCTCCTGCCCGCGCCGGATCTGGCCGGAAATGGTGAGCTGCGTCCCTTCTACGTCAATCTGCACGTCGTCTTTTTTCTCCAGACCCGGCAGTTCGCAGGATACCACCACTTCTTCCGGCGTTTCATAGACATCAATGCGCACCGTGCGAAAACCGGCGTTCAAAATGCTGGGCCAGTCATCAATCATCCGCTCCAGGTCTTTGCGCCATCCTTCACCGAAAAAGCCGCTGTGGGGTGTTAAAAAAGTCACTTATCCTTCCTCCTTTTTTGCTGCTTATTTCGTCTTTAGTGTTCCCTGCCGGTCCCGGTCTATCCGGCATTTTTTAGCTTACCACCAGGTCCTTGGGTTTAGAGATGCCGGCGCTCCCGGCCCGACCCTTGTCCTGCCGCATGATGGCACCACTGGCAGCAAGCGCCACTGCCGCGGCAGGTTCCCCGGGGAACTTATTGTCCCCCGGGACAGTCAGTATAGGTAGTGTAACATCTGCCTTTCCGGCAGGGAAAACTCCCGCGCAAGCAGAAATAAGCCGGGCAAGAACAGAGAAAGGAGTCGTTTCATGAGAAAAATTCTGGCTTTATTATTGATTTTCGCTTTCACCCTGCTGCCCCTCTCCGGCGTTCTAGCCGCTCCAAAAGTCAAGTTGGGCAATGAAGTCCTGCTGGAGGAATACCGCCACTTAATTGCAGGGAAAAGAATCGGCCTGGTGACCAACCACACCGGCGTGGACAGCCGGGGCCGCAGCTTCGTCGATATCCTAAGCAGTGACCCGTCCCTCAACCTGGCGGCTCTTTACGCACCGGAACACGGCCTGGACGGGACGGCCAAAGCCGGGGAATACGTGGCCTCGTATACTCACCCCACCCTGGGCATCCCGGTTTACAGCCTGTACGGATCCACCCGCATGCCCACGGAAGCCATGTTGAAAGACATTGATGTGCTGCTGTTCGATATCCAGGACATCGGCGCCCGCACCTATACCTACATGTCCACCTTGAATTACGTGATGCAAGCCGCCGCCAAGTACCATAAACCGGTCATGGTCCTGGACCGGCCCAATCCCCTGGGCGGCCTGACCGTGGACGGTCCCATGATGGAAGACAAGTTCATCTCTTTTGTCGGCGTGGACAACCTGCCCATGGCCCACGGCATGACCGCCGGCGAACTGGCATTGTTTTTCAACCGGAAAATCGGGGCTGATTTGACCGTCATCCCCATGAAGGGCTGGACCCGGGACATGGTCTGGCAGGATACGGGACTGCCCTGGGTCGGCACTTCCCCGAACATTCCAGACTTGGTCTCTTGTTTCGGTTACATGGCTACGGGCCTCGGGGAAGGAACGGGCATCTACCAGGCGGATAAATTCAAATGGATCGGCGGCAAGGGCATTGACCCTTACCGCTTTGCCGAGCTCCTTAACAGCGCCGGCCTCCCCGGGGTGGAATTTCTCCCCGAGTACCAGGGACAAGCCGGGGGCGTGCGCTTGCAGATTACCGACTACCACCAGTTTAACCCGGCCAAGACCGGAATTTACGCCCTGGCTTATGCCAAATCCCTCAACAACTTTACCGTCCCCAAAAGCGGGGCCACCATCGTCATGTTTGACAAGATCATGGGCACGGACAAAATCGGCGCCGCGTTAGAACAAGGGCTCTCCCCCCAAGAAATAGAAGCCATTTATGCCCCGGCCCTGGCTAAATTTAAAGAAGAAAGGCAGCAGTACTTGCTGTACGGCCCTGTCCCTGCCAAAGACGGCGGCATCAAGATTTTCGTCAACAACCACCAAGTCAACTTTGACGTGCCTCCCTACCTGGATGAAAACAACCGGCTGCTGGTACCCTTCCGGGCCATCGCGGAAGCCATGGGAGCCGGTGTCCACTGGCTGCCTGACACCAAGCAGGTATCCGTGGTAGGCCGGGGCCGGATCATCTTGTTGACGGTAGGCGACCACAGCGCTGTCGTCAATGGGGAAACCCATATGATGGATACTACGCCGGTGATCAGAGACGGGAGAACCCTGGTACCGGTGCGCTATGTAGGTGAGTTCTTGCAGGGAGTGGTGCACTGGGACCAAAATGAGAAGTTAGTGGACATTAAATTCTAAAGCCTCCCCACGGAGGCTTTTCCCATTTAGGCATTCGTAACACCCAGCCAGTTACTGCGATAGAGATTGTAATAGAACCCTTTCCGGGCCATCAGTTCCCGGTGGGTACCTCTTTCGATGATCTCCCCTTGATCGATCACGAGAATCTGGTCCGCATTACGCACCGTGCTCAGCCGGTGGGCAATGACAAAACTGGTCCGGCCTTTCATCAGTTCCGCCATGGCCTGCTGGATATAGACTTCCGTCCTGGTATCCACATTGCTGGTAGCTTCATCCAGGATGAGAATGGCCGGATCCGCCAGAATGGCCCTGGCAATGGCCAAGAGCTGCCGCTGCCCCTGGCTGAGGTTACCCCCGTCTTCCCCCAGGACGGTGTCGTAGCCTTGCGGCAAGCGGAGGATAAAATGCTCCGCATTGGCTAACCGGGCCGCTCGTCTCACTTCCTCATCAGTAGCCGACAGCCGCCCGTAACGGATATTGTCCGCCACCGTTTCGGAAAAGAGATACGTATCCTGCAGCACAATCCCCAGGAAAGAGCGCAGTTCTTCCCGGTCGATGTTTCTAATATCCTGCCCGTCGATATAAATGGCGCCTTCATCCACATCGTAGAACCTGGTTAACAGGTTGATGACGGTCGTTTTCCCGGCCCCGGTGGGCCCGACCAGGGCGACGGTTTGACCCGGGTGAGCCACCAGGTTGATGTTTTTCAGCACCGGCACCCCGGGCCGGTAGCTGAAAGAAACATGCCTGAACTCCACGTGGCCCTTCACTACCCTGAGGCGACCCGGCTCCGTACCGTCACCGGCCTTCTCCGGCGGCTCGTCCATGACGGCAAACACCCGTTCCGCACCGGCCAGAGCTGACTGGATCATATTGAACTGGTTGGCAATTTCATTCACGGGCCGGACAAACTGCTTGGCGTAATTGAGGAAGCTGGCAATAACCCCCACGGAAACAACACCTTTAACGGCCAGCCACCCCCCTACCGCGGCTACCACGATGAAGCTCAAATTGTTAAAAACGTGCATGAGCGGCATCATGAAGCCGGAAAAAATCTGGGCTCTAATACCGGCAGCCAGCAGCTGCCGGTTAAAGCCGGTAAATGCATCGATTTGCCGGTTTTCCCGGTTGAACATCTGCACCGTTTTTTGCCCGGAAATGGTTTCTTCAATAAAGCCGTTTAATTCCCCCAAAGCTTGCTGCTGGCGGCTGAAAAAGGCCCTGGTTCTTTTCGCAATGGCCGCCGTCGTCACCCCCATCAGGGGTGTCACCAGCACCGTCAGCAGGGTGAGCACGGGACTCATCCACAGCATCACGGCCATGGCCCCGGTGAGCATCAGAAGACTGTAAAACAGGTGGGTAATGCTGTTGTTGAGAGTATTGCTGATATTATCCACATCGTTGGTGAGGCGGCTCATCAAGTCCCCGTGGGTTCTTTCATCAAAGAAACGCACGGGTAGGGTTTGCAGTTTATCGAACAAGTCCTGCCGGATTTCCTTGACCGTGAGCTGGGCCAGATCAATGACGGCATAGTTCTGCCACCAGGCGGTCAAAGAGCCTAGCCCGTACACCAGGAGCAAGAGCAGGCACATCCGCAGCAACCCGGGAAAATCACCCGGCACCAGGTAATCATCGATGGCCCGGCCGATCAGAAAAGGTCCCGCCAAGTTGAAGACCGCACCCAGAGTTACCAAAAGGAATACCAGCAGCAACAGCTTTTTATGCTGCTTCAAATAACCCCATAATCTTTTTAAAGTCTCCCTGGTGTTCTTCGGCTTAGCCAGGGGCCCGAACCTGGCATGCCTGGCACCCCAGGCCGGCCTAACCGGCACCTGCCCCGCCCCACCTGCCGGTTTGCTAGACATCAGCCGCCACCTCCTGCCCCCACTGGGACCGGTAGATATCCCGGTAGAGAGAACTTTGCGCCAGTAAACCGGCGTGGGTACCGGTGGCCTCGATGACCCCGTTGTCCAACACAATAATCTGATCCGCTTCCATGACGGAGCTGATCTTTTGAGAGATGACGATCCTGGTGCACGGTCCCAGGTACTCTTTCAGGGACTGCCTCAGCTTCGCTTCCGTCACCGCATCCAGGGCGCTGGTGCTGTCATCCAGGATGAGCACGGCGGGCCGGCGCAGCAGGGCCCTGGCAATGGCCAAACGCTGTTTCTGTCCCCCGGACAGGTTAACCCCCCGCTGGCCTAAAACAGTGTCATACCCATCAGGCAGGCTCATGATGAATTCATGGGCCTGGGCAGCCTGGGCGGCCCGGATAATCTCCTCCATGGCCGCGTCTTCCCTGCCCCAGCGGATATTCTCCGCCACGGTGCCGGAAAACAGGGTTATTTCCTGGGGCACGATCCCAATGCCGCTCCGCAGCTGGTTCAGGCGGTAATCCCTCACATCAACCCCGTCCACCAGGACGCGACCACGGGTCACATCGTAAAAACGAGGGATCAGCAGGCTCAAAGTGGTCTTCCCGGCCCCGGTACCGCCTATGATGCCCACTACGTGCCCGGGTTTAATGTGCAAATTGATGTTTTCCAATACCGGCGCCCCGGCTCCGGGATATTGGAAATAAACTTTTTCAAACACGATTTCTCCCCTGGTAACTTTCCCGGGCACCGGCCGGGTTGTTTCCCGGATTTCACCTGCCGCCGTCAAGATTTCATTAATGCGGGAAGCAGAAGCCTTAGCCCTGGAGAGAGCCATCAGGACGAAAACCACCAGCATTAATGCAAACAGGATTTGGGACACGTAATTGATAAAAGCCATGACCTGGCCCACGGTCATTTCCCCGGTGTCCACTTTGATGCCGCCAAACCAGAGGATGGCTACGATGCTGGCATTCATGACCAGCATCATGATAGGCATCAAGGTGGAAACCACCCGGGAAGCCCGGATATTCATCCGGGCCAACTGCTCGTTGGCATCGCGAAAACGCTCCTTTTCCTTATCCCCCCGGACGAATGCTTTGACTACCCTCACCCCTACCAGGTTCTCCCGCATCACTGCGTTCACCCGGTCGATGCGCTCCTGCACCAAGGCAAATAAGGGATAGCTTTTATTGATGACCACCCACAAGGTCCCGGCCAGCAAGGGTATCGTCACCAGGATGATCAGGGATAGCCCGGGATTAAGGGTGGCAGCCATCGCCAACCCGCCCAGGGCCAATAGAGGGGCCCGGATCATGGCCCTTAACATCATCATGACCGTATGCTGGACCTGGGTGATGTCATTGGTCAAGCGGGTAATCAGGGAAGGAGTACGAAACTCATCCAGTTTGGCAAAAGAAAAGGACTGTACTTTGGTGAAGGCCGCCAGTCTCAAATCGGCACCGAACCGCTGGCTGGCAATACTGGAGGCCACAATGCCGCCCATGCCGCCGGCCAACCCGATGACCGCCAGGCCTAACATCAAGAGCCCCACCCGCAAGATGTAGGCCACATCCCCCTGCACCACCCCGTAATCGATGATCCTGGCCAGCAATAGGGGCAGCAGCAGGTCCATACCTACTTCCACCATCATGCACAAGGGGCTTAAGACGGCTATTCTCCAATGTTTCCACAAAAAAGACAAGAGCCGGAGCACAGGATTCACCTCGACAACCCGCCTGTATTGCCTGGGCTGGGAATATCAGTTAAAATGGTGTTAGCTTGTCCTAAGAAGGAGGCAATACGCGTGAGTAGGGGTCAAATTCATATTTATACCGGCAACGGCAAAGGCAAGACCACGGCCGCCCTGGGCCTTTCTTTAAGAGCGGTCTGTGCCGGCAAGAAAGTCTATTTCGGTCAATTTGTCAAAGGGATGGATTACAGCGAATTAAAAGCACCCGCTTACCTGCCCGGATTTGAAATGCACCAGTTCGGCCGCGGCCGTTTCATTTACAATAAGCCGGCTGAGGAAGACATCGCCGCGGCGAGACAAGGTCTGGAAACCTGCCGCCAGGTGCTTTTGGCCGGTCGCCATGACCTGGTAGTATTAGATGAACTTAACATTGCTTTATATTATAAGCTTTTTAGCGTGGAAGAGGCAATTGAATTGATCAAGTGCAAGCAGGAAGCCACGGAACTGGTCATCACCGGGAGGTACGCCCCGCCGGAATTAATAGAATTAGCCGACCTTGTCACGGAAATGACGGAAATCAAGCACTACTATACGCAAAATGTGCCCGCCCGGGAGGGCATAGAGTTCTAGACCTTTATTTAACAAAGACTAAAGGCCGGTTCTCACCGCCAGCAGGGTGAGAACCGGCCTTTAGCTTAGTTCAGGCGGATGCGGTTCCCGGAAACCTCGTAAATGACCAGCTCCCCGATATTGGTGGCATGATCGCCGACCCGTTCCAGATGCCTGGCCACCAGCAGCAAATAGGTAGCCTGTGACACGGTTTTGGGATCTTGCATCATGATGAGCAGGAGTTCCCGGAATACCTGATCCCAAAGACTGTCCATTTCTTTTTCCATCGAAAACAGCCCCTCAGCTTTCTCCTCACTGCCCCCCACATAAGCGTCCAGGGCTTGCCTGGTCATCCTTTGGGCTATTTCCGCCATCCTGGGAATGTCAATGAGGGGCTTGATGTACGGCTCCTTTAGCAGCCCCTGGGCAATCTCGGCTACATTAACGGCCAGATCAGAAATCCTTTCCAAGTCCGTGGCCAGCTTAATGGCCGCAAAAATCATCCGCAGGTCTTTCGCCAGGGGCTGCTGCCGGGCAATGAGACTTACGCAGCGGTCTTCGATCTCCAATTGCAGCCGGTCCACCGCCTCATCCCGGTCAATGACTTGTTGAGCTAAAGTACCGTCTTTATGCACCAGCGCAGCGACGGCTTCTGCAATCTGCCCCTCTACCAGGCCGCCCATGTACAAGAGCTGTCGCTGGAGCGCTTCCAATTCCCCTTGAAAAGCAGTTCTGGTGGGAACCATGGAACACCTCCTTTTAGCCGAACCGGCCCGTGATATAATCTTCCGTCCGGCGGTCTTGGGGCCGGTAAAACATCTTGTCCGTAGCACCCGCTTCAATGATTTCCCCGTTTAAGAAAAAGACGGTTTCTTGGGAAATCCTGGCGGCTTGCTGCATGTTGTGGGTCACCACCACCAGCGTGTATTTCTGTCTTAACTCATGCATTAACTCTTCAAGTTTCATAGTGGAAATAGGGTCCAGAGCGGAACAAGGTTCATCCATCAAAATGATTTCCGGCTCCACTGCCAACACCCTGGCAATGCACAATCGCTGCTGCTGTCCTCCTGATAAACCTAAAGCAGGGGCGTCCAGCCGGTCCTTTACTTCTTCCCACAGGGCAGCGGCCTTTAGACTTTTTTCCACCATTTCGTCTATCAATTCCTTGTTCCTGAGGCCATGGATTCTAAGCCCGTAGGCCACGTTATCATAAATGGACATGGGAAAAGGATTTGGTTTTTGAAACACCATGCCCACTTTCTTGCGCAAAGCGACCAGGTCAATATCCGGCGCCAGGATGTTTCGCCCGTCAATGGTCACTTCGCCCTCGGCCCGGACCCCTTCAATCAGATCATTCATCCGGTTGAAAGTGCGCAGCAATGTGGATTTACCGCAACCGGAGGGCCCGATGAAGGCGGTCACCGCATGGGCCTTGATGGATAAATTGATATCTTTCAAGGCTTGAAAAGAACCGTAATAAAAATTCAGCCGGCGTACGACTATCTTACCTGTCATGACTGTCCTCCTGTCTTACTGCTGCCTTCGGCAATCTGACGGTGAACCGTGAACCTTTACCTAATTCGCTCCTTACTTCGACGGTGCCGCCCATGCCGTCAACCAGGTGCTTGACCAAAGCCAGCCCCAGGCCGGTACCGGGAACTTCCCTGGTCCGCGCTTTATCCACCCGGTAAAACCTCTCAAAAATCCTGGGCAGCGCCTCTGGTGGTATCCCGGTCCCCTGATCGATGACGGAACAAGCTACGTGGGTTTCATCCTCCTCCGCCCGGATGGTAATGGAAGTACCCGGAGGAGAATACTTCCCGGCATTATCGATTAAATTCAAAAACACTTGTTCCAAGCTGTCTTCCACCACCAGGGCCGGAGATAAATGTTCCGGGAAATCATAAATCAACTGCTGATCCCGTTCCTCTAAAGCCGTAGCCAGCAAATTGACCGCCCTAGAGGCTACTGCCGCCACATCCACGGGAACTGGGGCACTCTGCCCTTTGGCACTTTCGATCCGGGACAGCTGCAGCAAGTCTTCAATCAGCTTCTTGAGGCGTTCCGCTTCCCTCTGAATAATGCCCAAGAAGCGCAAGTTAACGGCGGGATCCTGATAAGCACCGCCCAGCAGGGTTTCCACGTAACCGGCGATGGAGGTGAGCGGTGTTCGCAGTTCGTGGGAGACATTGGCCACGAACTCCCTGCGCATTTGTTCCGCCCGCCGCACATCCGTCATATCCCGCAGTACCGCCACGGCCCCCCGGGAGTTTTCTGCAGCCAAGGGAGTCACATGGACCTTGAAGTGTTTTTCATGAGGCGTATATAAAGTCAATTCCTGCCGTACGGTTTTGCCCTGCTGCAGCACGGCGTCAACCAAATGAAACAATCCTTCATGGCGGACCACTTCCAACAGGTGCCGCCCCGCGGTCTGGTCTTCGGACACCCCAAAGAGTTCAGCCGCCGGGGGATTGAGCACCATCATTTTTCCTTCAGCATCGACGGCGATGAGACTATCGTCCATGCTGCCGAGAATGGTTTCCAAGAGTCTTTTCCTCCCGGTCAGTTGATGAATGAAATCTTCCAAGTTGCCCGCCATCCGGTTGAACGCCTCAGCCAGAACTTTGATTTCGCCAGTCCACCTCCGGCTCCTCAATCTCTCGCTGTACCGGCCTTGAGCAATCTGCCCGGCGGTCAAAGCAATCTCCTGCAGGGGCTTGGTCAGGGAAGAGGCAGCCATGAAGCTTATCAGGCCTGCCACCAGGAAAACCACCAGACCGGTGGCAAGAATCCATTTCCACAGAAACCTGGAAACTCGATAGACCTCCTCCAGGGACAACGCAACCCGCACGACGCCGCCGACCCTGTCTTCCATAATCACCGGGACGGCCAGGTACAGCATCTCCGTGTGCAAAGAGCTGCTGTAGCGAATGCTCGTTCCCACCCTGCCTTGGAGAGCCTGTTGAATCTCCGGTCGGCCAAGATGGGAATCCAGTTCTGCCGCCTTTGCAGCCGAATCACCCAGTACTTTTCCTTGTAAATCAATAATGGTGACCCTGGCTCCGGCGGATTTGCCCAGAGAAGCTGCTAGACCTTCCCATGCATGGGGGTGAGACCCTTCTTCCATGGCTTGAGCTACCACCCGTGCCATGAGTTCCGCGTTGCTGAGGAGCTTGTCTTCCAGCCGCCCGAGCAAATACCGCTCCGACATCCCAGTTAGCAAAAAGCCCATAGAAATCATGCTGCCGAGCACCACCAGCAGCACCGTAATGAGTATTTTCCGCCTCAAGACCTCACCTTCTTATCAAAAACCGGTAACCCACGCCCCGCACCGTTTCAATCCGGATCCCCGCAGTACTGTCTTCACCGCCTAGCTTCCGGCGCAAATTGCAAATATGCACATCCACCGTTCTGGTATCGCCCACAAAATCATAACCCCAGAGGCGGTCCAGCAGCTGTTCCCGGGAAAACACCCGGTTCGGATGGGTTGCCAGCAACTCCAAAAGCTCATATTCCTTTAGAGTCAGGTCCAGGGTCTCTCCTTTTAACCTGGCTACTTTTTGTTCCGGGTCGATGACTAAATCCCCCTGCTTGATGCTCCCTTCCGTCTCATCCCGGCTGAACCGCCGCAAGACGGCGCCGACTCTCGCCACCAACTCCCGGGGGCTGAAGGGCTTGGTCACATAATCATCGGCACCCAGTTCCAAGCCCACAATCTTATCCACTTCACTACCTAAAGCGGTCAGCATAATGATCGGAATATGGCAGGTGACCGGGTCAGCTTTTAAGAGCCGGCAAACTTCCAAACCGTCAATCTTAGGCAGCATTAGATCTAAAATGATCAGAACAGGTTGAAGCTGCCTGGTCAGTTCTACGGCCTTTGCGCCATCGGCGGCCTCCTCCACCCGGTAGCCCCGCATTTCCAAATTATAGCGAACCAATTCCCGGATATCCGGTTCATCATCGACCACTAAAACCAGTTTTTCCTTACTTGCTCCCACGCTGTTCCTCTCCTGTCATCGCACCCCGGCATAAAAGCGACCCACCAGCCGGGCAGCCAGATTGATGGTCAAAACCAGCAGAATTAACACTGCGGCCGCACCAAAGGCCACTTCCATGGCCCCGACTTCCATCGCCACCAGGTAAATATGCATGGCCAGGGTCCGGGCCGGATCAAAGACCGAAGCCGGCAGTAACACCGAGCCTCCCAAAGTGACCAGTAAGGCGGCCGTTTCACCCACAATGCGGCCCACGCCCAGAATTATACCGGTCAAAATCCCCGGCATCGCCGCCGGGAGCACGACCCTGGCGATGGTCTGCCACTTGGTGGCCCCCAGGGCTAGACTTCCTTCCACATAGCTGCGCGGCAAAGCTTTGATGGCCTCTTCCGTCGAGCGCACCAGCACCGGCAGCATCATGAGAGCCGCTGTCAGGGACCCGGACAAAATGGACCAGCCTCCCGTTAACGGCTTCAGGATTACGACAAAGAAAGTAAAGCCGAACAGGCCATACACAATGGAAGGGATCCCGGCCAGTACATTGACGCCAAACCGCACCCACCGGGTAAAGAGACCTGACGGGGCATACTCGGCCAGGAAGACCGCCGTACCGATGCCTAAGGGAGTTGCCACGACTACGGTCACGATTACGAAATAAACGGTACTTACGATAGCCGGGAAAATACCACCCGCTGCACCCATTTTGCGGGGACTGCCCGTAAGAAAATCCCAATCGATCATGGGCAGGCCCTGCGATAGGATATAGACAATGATCACCAGCAGGATTACCACTGTCAACAATCCATTGACCCAGAGAACTCCTTGCACCACCTTTTCTACCTGTTGGGGTTTCATTTCACTTGCCCTCCTTGCGCCGCGATTTTCACCGCCAGGGCATTCAAGAGGACAATTAAGACAAATAATACGATCCCCGTGCCGTACAAAGCTTGCGTGTGGGGACCCTGGGCAGCATAGCCGATTTCGATGGCAATATTGCTGGTCAAGGTCCGGACAGGTGAAAACAAGGAAGTGGGCACCAGGGCCGTATTGCCGGCGACCATGATCACCGCCATGGTCTCTCCGATGGCTCTTCCCATACCTAAAATTATACCAGTAAAGATCCCTGAGCGGGCCACCGGCAGGACCACTTCCTTGATCGTCTGCCACCGGGTCGCCCCTAAAGCCAGGGATCCCTCTTTGAACTCCCGTGGTACCGCCTGTAAAGCATCGACGCCCATGTTAATCACCGTAGGAGCAATCATAATGGACAGGATCATCACCGCCGCCAATAGGCTAAACCCGGTGGCCGGAGCCCCGGCACTCTGACCGGTCAGGAAAGCCTTTTCCAGGGCCCGGACGATAGGTACCACCGTGGTCATGCCGAACAGTCCATAGATCACCGAGGGAATCCCTGCCAGCAGTTCAATGGCCGGGTTAAGCACAGATACGGCTCTTTTCGGTGCATACTCCGCCAAAAAGACGGCCGTCAGCAGGCTGAAAGGCACTCCTAACACCAAAGCACCGAGAGTGACGGCGATACTGCCTACCAGCATGGGGAAAACGCCGAACTTGCCGGCACCGGGGCTCCATTCCAATCCCAACAAGAAACCCGCCGGCCCGGGGTCCTTGAATACCGGATAACCCTGCAGGAAGATGAAAAATCCAATTGCAACAAAAGCTAGGAGAAAAATCCCGGCACTAATTCCTAACAAAGCAGTATATAAATGCTCCAGCTTAATTCGCCCTGTCATAACTCTGGCTCATCCCTCCCGGCACCATCAGTTTCCTACGGGCACAAAACTCTCCCCGACAATCCTCTGCCCCTCCGGACTCAACACAAACTCGATAAAAACTTGCGTCAACCCTTGAGGCTCTTCCCCGGTCAAAAACAGGAAGGGCCTGGCGATTTTGTAACTGCCATCCAGGATGGCAGCCGTGCTCGGTGCCACCCCATCAATGGTTACGGCTTTGACTTGGTCATTGATCATCCCGGCGGAGATAAAACCGATGGCATCGGGATTACCCGCCACGGCGGTACGAACGGCACCGGTGGAGTTCTGCACCAGGGCTTCCACCGGTATGGTTTCCCCCTCGCCCAGTACCATTTCCTCGAAGGCACCCCGGGTACCGGAACCTTCTTCCCGTACCACCAGCATGATAGGAGCGTCATTCCCTCCCACTTCCCGCCAATTGGTGATTTCTCCGGAGAAGATTTTTCTGAGTTGGTCTAAGGTCAAATCATTTACTTCATTGTCCCGGTGAACAATAATGGCAATGCCGTCCTTGGCGATAAGAAATTCTTTAACCTGCTTCTCCTCCGGTTGCAATTCCCTGGAGGAGGTACCAATATCCACCGTGCCCGTTTGCGCCCCCTTGATGCCGGCTCCGGAACCGCCGCCGGCAACGTCGATTTTCACACCGGGATGTCTCGCCATGAATTCGGCCGCCAGTTCCTCCGCCAGTCCTTGTACCGAGGTAGAACCGCCGATTTGGATGGAACCGCTTAATGTGCTCCCATTGCTATCTTGCGCACATCCACAAAACACTAATCCCACCGCGACCATGCCTAACCAGGAAATGACTTTTTTCCACCGCCTCATACCGGTGACTCCACTCCCTTTCTTTAAGATATTGGCTTGTTCAAGCCCATTATAGAGGGGCATTCTTAAAGAAATGTTAAGGGAATGTTAAATCTGCGGCGGTACAGGTGAAGAACGTGCCTGTGGTGGTAAGATGGCGTCAATCATTGACTTTAGAGGTTAATTATGGGATAATGAGGCAAAAACGACGGGAGGTATCGCCATGGCCAAATTGACGGAAGCCATGAAAGAAATGGTGGCCAACCATCAATGCTACATAGCCACGGTGGATGAGAACGGGTATCCCAATATCGGACCGAAACGCTCCACCCGGGTACTGGACGATTCAACTTTGATGTTTGTGGAAGGCACCGGCAAGCAAACTTATCAGAATTTACTGGCAAATCCCAAGGTGGCAATTGCCGTCGCGGACCGGAGTGTTTTAGACGGGTATCGCTTTGTGGGCACGGCGGAAGTGCTGCACGAAGGAGAGTTATACGAGCGGGCAGCCGCCATGTCCGCCCAGGCGGGCATGCCCAAACCGAAAGCGGTGGTAAAAGTGCACGTGGAAGCTATCTACAGCCTTAAACCCGGGTCGGCGGGGGAACGAATCGATTAGGCGCTCAGGGCTTGAAAAGGCTGGACCTTTTAATAGTCCCTTTACCGTACTTATCATTAAGCTGGTCTACCAATTGGGCCAGCTTAATTTCTTTTTCTTTCCGGTCATCGAAGAGGCTGAGCTGCCTCCCCTGCTCCAGGTTGGAAACCTGGATTCCGACCAGGCGAATGGGAGCCAGGTTTTTCAAAGACAGGTAAAGTTCCCTGGCAGCGGCGAAGATATCTTGATCGGTATAGAATAAATCTTCCGAGGTACAGGACCTGGTAATGGTTTTAAAATCCGCATACCTGATTTTCAGGGTGACGGTCCTGGCCAAATGACCGGATTTTCTCAGCCGGTAACCTACTTCTGCACTCAAGCCGTTTAGAATCGACAGCACTTGTTTCTCATCCGTCACATCCTCCGGCAGGGTTTCCTCCCGGCCGATGGATTTCCGTTCCCGGTCCAGGACCAGAGGCCGGTCATCCCGCCAGTGGACGTAGTCATACATTTCTTCGCCCCAGCTGCCGAATTCCCGCAAGAACCATTCCCGGGGATAAGCAGCCAGCTGGGCGATGGTTTCAATCCCATAACCTTTCAGTTTCTCCGCCGTCTTTGGTCCGATGCCGGGAATGAGCCGGACGGAATGGCCGCCCAGTTTTTCCGGCGCTTCTTCGGGCCAAATGGCCAGGCAGCCGTCGGGCTTGGCCAGGCCGCTGCTGATTTTCGCCAGGAGCTTGTTGCTGCTCACCCCGATGGAAACAGCCAGGCCCAGCTCTTCTCGCACCGCTTTGCGGATGGACCGGGCCACGGCCAGGCCGGTGCCCCGGTTTACCTCTAAGTAGGCCTCGTCGATGGAAACCTCCTCTATAAGAGGGGTGAACCGCTGGTAAATGGCCACCACTTTCCGGGACATCTCCTTGTACCTCTTGAAGTTCACCGGCAGGAAGATCCCATGGGGGCACAGCTTCTTCGCCATGAACATAGGCATGGCGGACCGCACCCCATAGGCCCGGGCCTCATAGGAACAAGTTGACACCACGCCCCGGCCGCCGGGGTCCCCGCCCACGATCACCGGCTTACCTTTTAGCTGGGGATGATCCAATTGCTCCACCGAGGCAAAAAAAGCATCCAAATCACACAATAAGATGTCCCCGCGTTTCATGTCCATCACCATCTTTATTTTAACACTATTTGACAGCGCTGCAGCAAGTTTTCGCTCGTCGTCTTGATGTTGGTGATGGCTTGGGAAATATCACCGATGGCGCCTTTCTCCTGCATGGATAAGGTAGCGATATTCTCGATGTGCTCCTGATTCACCTTCATTTCGTGGGCCAGCTGTTCCAGGGCAGGTGCAATATCCCCCACCACTTGATGCATGTTATCCACATAGGACTTGATCCGGTCGGCGGAAGCCTGGCTGTCATTGGCCAGCTTCCTCACTTCCTGGGCCACGACGCCAAATCCCCTGCCTAAATCCCCGGCTCTTGCCGCCTCAATGGCCGCATTCAAAGCCAGCAGGTTGGTTTGCCTGGCAATGTTCCTAATGGTATCCATCACCGCATTGATGCTGTCGGCCGCTTTGACCAGTGAATCAGCAATGGTGTAAAGATGATTGATATTGGCCACGTCTTCCGCAATCTTGGTCACTACCGCCGTGACCGTGATACCCGTATTCTCAATGGATTTATCCATCTCCTGAATAGCTGCGGTGATTTCCTCAATCTGGTCATTCAAGTTTTGGGAAATCTGCTGGGTTTCGCTGACCAGGCGCTCATAGTTAACCCGCAAAACACCTTTGATGACTTCCTTTGTACTGTCATAAGTGGCAATTCTCCTGGCAGCGATGATCACTGCCTCTTTAGGCACATACCCATCGTACTTGACACGGAGCATCCCCTCGGGTCCTACCATGGTCTCCGCACCGGCTATGTACTTGGCCGCCGCCAATCCTGCCGCCACTTCCTCCTCCGGCATCTCATTGTAAGCGATGACTTCATATTTGAGATGGTCTAACCCCTTCTGGCGGCAATACTCGATGATTTTATTCCCCTGGGCGAAATTGTTGTTGAACACAACGACCGTGGCACCCGCCGGCAGCCTGGCCAGGGCCAGGTAGAAAGGAGTATCCGGAACCAGTTCCAGGGCGACTATTTTATCCCGGGGCACACCTTTTGAGACAACTTCATCCACTCTGGTGGGTAATGCCACAAATAAGTCCGCCATGGCGGGATCCTGTAAAGCTTTGACCGGGATGCCCCCGGCGGCGACTTCATCGCCGAAAATATCTTTGACCACGGCCAACAATTCCTGGGCGATAATTTCCGTGCTGCCTACCGTCATGACTCTTATTTTTGCTTCCATGCGGGTCACTCCCTAAATATTGTTGCAAAGCCTTACTTTTAATGAAAGTTCGCGATTGTGATGATTTTCCCTTTTCATTTTTATTAAGATTTGCGCAAACATTTTTTAGTTATTTGTTAGAATTGTTAGCATATGTTATGTATTTGTTATTTGTATCCTTACTAGAATCAGTATAAAATTATTCTTATAGTTTTTAATTTATAGCTAAGTTAAAAAAATTAAAAAAGTAAGGAGAGGAAGCATTGGATGAGCACACTCAAGGAGTTGGAAAAAGAGAAGCGGTTCACAAGAAGAAGTTTCCTCAAAATGCTGACCAGCGCAGGCATCATAGGCGCGACAGCATCTCTCACCGGTTGTACCATTGTCGATGATACGGCCGGCACCGGTTGGCTGCCGGAGCAATATGAGATTCCCGGATCTTGGCCCGTGCAAGTCAGGGGTCGGGTACCTTTAGACCCGCTGAATCCTTCTTTAATCAGAAATGACCAGAAATGCATTTTGTGCGGCCAGTGCTTGGAAGTCTGCCAACAGGTGCAAAGCGTGTTCGGCTATTACGACCTGCCGGTGTTCGATGATTTCGTTTGTGTCCACTGCGGCCAGTGCGCTTTATGGTGTCCCACCGCAGCTATCACCGAAAGAAACGATATAGCGAAAGTGAGGGAAGCGCTGGCGGATCCTGAAAAGATAGTGATAGTGCAGACCGCTCCTGCCACGCGGGTCGGTCTGGGCGAAGAATTCGGCCTACCGGCAGGTGCCTGGGTTGAAGGGCGGCAAGTGGCTGCTTTAAGGAGATTAGGGTTCGACTACGTCTTTGACACCAACTTCACCGCCGACCTGACCATTATGGAGGAAGGGACCGAACTCATCCAGCGGATGACCGGAAAAATCGACGCTCCCTTGCCGCAGTTTACCTCTTGCTGCCCGGGTTGGATTAAGTTTTTTGAATACTTCTACCCGGATCTGAAAGATCATATTTCATCTGCCAAGTCTCCTATGCAAATGGCCGGCGCGGTTATCAAGACACACTTTGCCAGCACGAAAAACATCGACCCGGGCAAAATCGTCAGCGTGGCCATCATGCCCTGCACGGCCAAGAAATTTGAGGCCCAACGGCCGGAATTCAATGCCAGCGGCAAGTACTGGGGCAAAGAAACCATCCGGGACGTGGATTACGTTTTGACCACCAGGGAACTGGCCCGCATGTTGAAAGAAGATGGCATTAACTTGCCTGAGCTACCCGAAGAAAAATATGATCCCCTCTTAGGAGAGGGTTCCGGTGCCGCATTGATCTTCGGCAACACCGGCGGGGTAATGGAAGCGGCGGTCCGCTCCGTATATTATTTATTAACCGGACATAAGGCTCCGGCCGAGCTGTTTGATTTCCAACCCGTTCGCGGCCTGCAAGGCATCAAGGAAGGGTCCGTTGATATTCCCGGTGTAGGTACATTGCGAGTAGCGGTGGTGCATGGATTGGGTAATGCCAGGGTAATATGCGAAAGCGCCTACAAAAACAACCTTCCCTACCATTTCATAGAAATTATGGCTTGCCCCGGCGGGTGCATCTCCGGCGGAGGTCAGCCTCGCACCAGCGTGCCGCCGGCAGATTACGTCCGCGAGCAACGGATGGCCAGCATGTATCAAAAGGACGAGGCTTACGTCTTAAGGGAGAGTTATGAAAACAAAGAGGTTTTAGAATTGTATCAAACATTCCTGCAGCATCCCATGAGCGAATTGGCCCACGAGCTCCTGCACACTGCTTACACCTCGCGGGCTGGAAAACTGACAGCTAAGAGGTTGGCTTAAGATCTGGAGACGGAGGTATAGGCAATGAGTAAAGGTGTGCTGGTAGATATTACTAAGTGCGTGGGTTGTGGCAGCTGCGCCGTGGCTTGCAAACTCTGGAACGATCTGAAATACAAAGAAGATGAGCCGGCTCAGGGGCCGGAAGCCAGGGCCACCAGCAATAACTGGACGACGGTCAACCACTACCAGGTGGAGAAGGACGATAAAGTGGTTTGGCGGTTTGTGAAAAGGCAATGCTTTCATTGCCTCGAACCCGCTTGCGCTTCTGTCTGTTTTTCCAAAGCCTTAAGCCGCAGCGAAGGAGGACCGGTGGTATACCATCCCGAGCTGTGCGTAGGGTGCCGCTATTGTATCCTGGCTTGTCCTTTTGAGGTCCCCAAATACCAGTGGGACAAGATGCTGCCCGCCGTCACCAAATGTCAAATGTGTGACACCAGGGTAGCCCACGGGGAGGCTCCCGCCTGCACCACTGTTTGTCCCACCGGGGCCTTGACTTTCGGCGAGCGGGATGCACTGCTGCAGCAAGCGAAAGAAACCATCAACAGTGACCACAAATATGTGAAGCATATTTACGGGGAAACGGAAGCGGGGGGCACCGGCTGGCTGTATCTCTCCGATGTACCCTTTGAGGAACTGGGCATGAACACCCAAGTACCCAACACGGCCCTGCCCAGCTTTACCCATGAGTATCTCAAATGGACGCCGGCGGTATTCTTAGGCGGGGGTGCTCTTTTCACGGCACTGAATATTTACACCAAGCGGCGGCTGGAAAATGAAGAGAAAAACAGCAAGGGGGAGTGAAGCATGCCAACCCATAGGTGGAGTTTCCAATTAACGACCTTTAGAAAACTCTTAATTGCTTTAACTGTCATCGGCCTGGTTATGATCTTTTATCGCCTCTATGTGGGGCTGGGAGGTGCTACTAACCTCAACGATCAATGGCCTTGGGGATTGTGGATTGGCGTGGACCTGTCAGCTATCGCCCTGGCAGGGACCGGGTTCAGTGTGGCCGTCTTGGCTAATATCCTGAACATTAAAAAGTATAAAACCGTCGTGCGGCATTCTTTGTTGATCTCCTTCTTGACCTATATCTTTGTGTTAGCCGTATTGATTATTGAAATCGGCCGGTGGGATAATTTCTGGCGTCCCTTTGTCTCCTGGGGCTATCATTCCCCCATGTTTGAAGTCTTCATGTGTGTTGCCGGTTAT
The DNA here is from genome assembly GCA_012840125.1 of Clostridia bacterium. Classification (NCBI taxonomy): domain Bacteria; kingdom Bacillati; phylum Bacillota; class Clostridia; species Clostridia bacterium. Next base: position 18,847 of record DULZ01000065.1, read on the forward strand.
ACATTGATGCAGTTGATTGAGTTTGCCGAAATCGTCACGGAAAAAATCGGCCAAAAGTGGCATAAGCTCATCTCCATCCTTATGCCGGCGGTGATCATCATTGCGGCCCTTTTGCCTTTTGGTCACCAGGCCTCCCTAGGCGCCATTTACCTCATTATGGCGGGGAAACTGGATCCCCTCTGGTTCTCCCCTCTCTTACCCTGGTTTTTCCTGATTTCCTCCTTCTTTGTGGGACCGGCGGTCATCTCCCTGGAGACGCTGCGGGTAAACAAAAAGTACAGTTTGCGTTTCGATGATGCCGTCATCAAAAGCCTGCTGCGGGTTTCCGGCTACATTATGCTTGGTTATCTCGTTTTAAAGATCTATGACCTGGCCGGGCGGGGTATGCTAGGCAGGGTCTTTGCCGGCACCCTTGAAGGGAATATGCTGCTGTTGGAGCTGGCCGTCGGTGTGATCATTCCCATCATCATCTGCTTCACTCCTTGGCTCAACAGCCGGCCGGGGCAAATCGCTTTTTGCGCGGCCGCCATCGCCGGGGTGGTCTTAAGCCGCGTGAACGTGGTCTTTACCGGCATGTATCGCACTTTGGGACCCGGATACGTCCCTTCCTGGATGGAATGGGTGATCACCGTCAGCCTGTTTGCGCTGGTCCTCTTGGTTTACTTGTTTGTCATTGAAAACTTCAATATCTTCACCCAATGGGAGAAAAAAGATACCGGCGCCAGAGATGTCAAGCTGCCGGTTTCCCCCAAGGTGGCCGAGTAATTCAAAAATAAGGGCTGCCGGGAGTTTTCCCGGTAGCCCTTCATGGTTATCGGAGGTTCTCCGCCAATCGCTTGGCGATTTCTTTTAAGAAGCCCTCGGTGTTGACCACCGTGATATTGTCCATCTCCGCCAGGGCGGCTAAGTCCTTGGTCATGATGCCTTCCTCAATGGTTTGAATGGAGGCTTTCTCTAAAGCACCGGCAAAGGTTACCAGATCCGGTAGGTTGTCCAGCTCTCCCCTTTTGCGCAGAGCACCGGTCCAGGCAAAGATGGTAGCCATGGAATTGGTGGAGGTCTCTTCCCCTTGCAAGTGCTTGTAATAGTGCCTGGTCACGGTGCCGTGGGCCGCTTCGTATTCAAAATGGCCCTCGGGGGACACCAGCACCGAGGTCATCATGGCCAAGCTGCCGAACGCCGCCACCCGGACAGGGGTTCGACTCCCCTCGCCTCCACCAGACAGAAAGAGCCATCTGTTGAACAATAATCAATAGATGGCCTCACATGGTAGATCACGATGGCATCCGTTCTTGGATGCCGTGTTTCATGCTCGCAAACAACTAGCCGGTTTACACTTCCCGCATGCGTACTGCCACTTCTCTGTTAATGCGCCCCAGTACCGTCACGAGACTCAGTTCGCTCTTTTTCTTTTTCAGACTATCCGCTAGTCGCCCGGCGACATGACAAGCAGAAGTTAAGATAATTCTCGGTACTGGGACCGCTTCAACATCACCGAGGCTGGGAACGTGGTAATCAAAAAGCAGCTCTTGGCTGAAAGTTCGAAGGATACTGGTTGGTAGACCATCAATAAGTATACGCTCCCTTTCCAGCACCAGTTCCTCCACTTCTTTGAGCACCGGCCAAAACAGAGGTGACTTGCCGGCATTATGTCCTCGGACTTCCAATAAGTTCTTAGCTACCAAAAGGGTAACCACTTCATGAGCAACAGCCACCCGCACATTATGTTTTTCAATCCGCTGCAGACCAAAATAATGATTGAACTCCTTGTTCACTTCCCGCTCCAGTTGCTGACGCAGTTCATGGAGTTCCGTCTCGTGAACCCTGTCTCCTTCAGCTAGTTGCAGCTCTTTTAGGTCTTGCCAGGACCGGATCAACACCGCTTTTCTCTTTCCACCGGATTCTTGGCACACGGCAGCCAAAGCTACTACTTCTACCTCTTCTAATTGGGGCACTGGAACCGTCAATTTGGTTATGCAAGTAGGCAGATCATACTGGCTAAAATAATCCAAAACAGCATCGAAGACAGGATCTCCATAGGAAGCAAAATGTACCTTAGCAGTACCGTCAGCCAAGCCTTCTTCGTAAAGTTCCCGTGAAATTGTTAACACAACGTCGGCAGCCACTCCCGGTACACCCGATATTTTCAAACCTTGACGGCCGTTTTGTCCGATTATTTCACACCCCAAGGAACGTAGATGCTCCGATTCCACCAGCGTGGTCCAAATATCTTCCAGCGTAACCGGTGATGAAATGCCGTCAATCGCTTTACTCATCCTTTGATAAATCTCGTACAATTCCCCAGCGCTGAGCTCCATACTTTCGGTACGTTGTCGTTGGGCGACCAATCGTTCCCTGGCTCTGGCCTCCAATTCTTCCGGTGTCAAAATACCTTCAGCCAGTTGGCGAAAATCTTCCGGTTCTACAGGAAGCAGGGATATTTGCTGGGTTCCGACAATGAGACTAGCTTCTGAGAGCCTTTTCAGCAGTCTATTGTAGACAATTTCTTCCGCTACCAGGTAAATCCATTCTTACCGTCTTAACCAGCCAATCTAGGTATATTGTTTGTTCTTCGCTAAACGCTGAAGATTTCCTTTACATGCCTTATGAGGCGGGTGTACTAAACGCACAAAAAACGCGTACAGCTAAACTGGGAACAAGCCATTTTCCACGAACACCAACTACATGTTACGAAATAACCCGTAAACAACGGCATTTATAGCTCTTTACGGCGATTAATATATGAAGGAGTTTCCTATTTTTTGTAGAAAATTGTAATCCATCTAATACCTCAAATGGAAAAAGAATAAACAAAGGAGGTTATCCCAATGGAACACGAAAAGCAATGCTTTTCACCTATAACAGATGAAAGGTCATGTTTCTCAGTGTATTGCAACTCCTTAAGTGTAGGGTTCAGCCTCTATGACTTTGAAATAATTCTTAGGGAAAAATTCAACAACAACGAAAAACAGCTAGGAATAATAAAAATGAGTCCTCAGCATGCAAAAGTCTTCGCCCAAATCTTAAATGATAACATAGCTGTGTACGAAAACATTTTTGGTCCCATACCTGAACCGAAAGAAGAGAAGCTGCGGGAAGCTCAAGAGAAAGGAGAAATCAACATTGGCTAACCTTAAAGGTGAAGAATAAGATGAACATTGGCAACAAACCCGAAATCATCTTTAGCACTACTGATCCGTTAGGTCGAACAGTTCAGCTAAAAGCCACCACATGGTATAATCATATTACCGGAGGGCATCATAAACGTATAGAATTGGTTGGTCAGGAAAATACTGTTAAAGAAGTAATAGAAGACCCCGCATTCATATTGCCAAACAACCCTGAGGATGTCTCAGATACGCGCCAGAAATACGTAGATTTAGTTACTCTTCCTCATCTTAAAAGACTTACATATCTCGTTGTGGTCGTAGATTATAATACAACTGATGGTAGCGGTGATGTCGTAACTGTCATCCCCAAAAAGAAAATTCAGGAATCAGTAGAAGGAGGGATAATCTATGTTCGCGCAAAAATTGGCAAGAGTGGAAGGGATCGAGTTTAGTTATGATTATTTGCATGATGTTCTTTACATCTACTTTGGCGAACCTAGGCCTTCCTTCTCTGAAGAAATAGCTCCTGGTTTTTTCATCAGCCTCTCCGAGGATGATGAGACACTCACAGGAATTATAATTATTGACTACAAAAAGAGAGATAAAGATTTCCTAGCTGCCAAAGCACCGATTAGTATTGACTTCGACAGAATTAATGCTATGCTTCATTAGGCCACCAAGTCGGCAGCCGTGTTTTCCGGCCTGGCTGTTGACATCCGAAAGCATTTGACTCTCTGGCGCTAAAATGATACCGGTGAGTCTGTGCACGTGAAGTCAAACGAATTGAGAATTTGAGATCGTGAGAAATCACATCATTGCTCAGCATGCTAGTTCGCATCACAAGAACTGGCATCGTTATGCCACCCATGAGCTGGTTCTTAACACCTTTGCGATGATCCTGACCATAAGACCTGCTACTTGGTTTCCATACCTACGCTGGCAACCATCCAGTCTTCTGTTAAACATCATCGACAAGGTCTAGACAGCTTGATAGCAAGACTCAAGCTTCTGCAACAGACACCCTCCCAAGTAAGCAATAAAATGGGGCTGCCGGGAGTTTTCCCGGTAGCCCTTCATGGTTATCGGAGGTTCTCCGCCAACCGCTTGGCGATTTCTTTTAAGAAGCCCTCCGTATTGACTACCTTGATATCGTCTATCTCCGCCAAAGCGGCCAAATCTTTCGTCATAACCCCTTCTTCTATGGTTTGAATGGAGGCTTTCTCTAAAGCACCGGCGAAGGTTACCAGATCCGGTAGGTTGTCCAGCTCTCCCCGCTTGCGCAGAGCACCGGTCCAGGCAAAGATGGTGGCCATGGAATTGGTCGAAGTTTCCTCCCCTTTTAGATGTCTGTAATAGTGCCTGGTCACGGTGCCGTGGGCCGCTTCGTATTCAAAATGGCCCTCGGGGGACACCAGCACCGAGGTCATCATGGCCAGGCTGCCGAACGCCGCCGCAATCATGTCGGACATCACGTCCCCGTCATAGTTCTTGCAGGCCCAGATGAAACCGCCTTCGGAACGCATGACCCGGGCCACCGCATCGTCGATGAGGGTGTAGAAATACTCCAGCTTGGCCGCCTCAAATTTGTCCTGGAACTCCCGCTCGAAGACTTCCTGGAAAATGTCCTTAAAGGAATGGTCATACACTTTGGAAATGGTGTCCTTGGTAGCGAACCACAGGTCCTGCTTGATATCCAACGCATAATTAAAACACGCCCGGGCAAAGCTCCGGATGGAGCTGTCCAGGTTATGCATCCCCAGGATGACACCGCTTTCCGCAAATTCATGTATGATCTGCCGGGACGTGTCCCCATCCGCCGCGGTAAACACCAGTTCCGCCTTGCCGGGCTTGTCCACCCGGTACTCCACATCCTTATAAACATCACCGTAGGCATGGCGGGCAATGGTAATCGGTTTCCGCCAGGTTTTGACCAAAGGCTTGATGTGCTTCACCACAATGGGGGTGCGGAACACGGTCCCGTCCAGGATGGCGCGGATGGTGCCGTTGGGGCTTTTCCACATCTTTTTCAGCTTGTATTCTTCCACCCGCTGGGCATTGGGGGTAATGGTGGCGCATTTCACCGCCACCCCCAGTCTCTTGGTGGCCAGGGCCGCCTCAATGGTCACCTGATCCTCGGTGGCATCCCGGTTGGGCAGCCCTAAATCGTAATATTCCGTTTTCAGCTCTATGTAAGGCTCCAAAAGGATTTCCTTGATTTTTTGCCAGATAATCCTGGTCATTTCGTCCCCGTCCATCTCCACCAGCGGGGTTTTCATCGTGATTTTCTCCGGCATGGCCAAATCCCCTTTCCCTATCCAAGTTCTTGTACTTAGTATAGTTTAGCATAAAACCCTGGACAACCAAAGGCAAATGTCAAAACAAAAGGGCGAACCATGGAAGCAGGAACTTCAACCGCTCCCCCACCCCCGTGGCAAATGCTGCCGGAACCCGTGGAACCCGGCCGGCGTTTAAACTCCCTTCATGCTCAGGCGGAATAGGGCGACTGCAAGAAGTATGACCGGTACGAGGGGTTTTGCTTGGCTTCCTCCGTCAAAAGGGCGTGGAAAATAAAATCTATGTAGCGATCCCGCAGCTCCTCAATGGACAAATCACCCTCCGGGTCATACCAGATGTACAGCCAGTTCACCATGCCGAAAATCATGAAAGCCACGATGGGCAGGGGCTCCAGGGGCCGGAACTCCTTCTTGGCCACTCCTTCCGCCAGGACATCCGTGAGAATCCGGTAATACAAATCCCGCTTCTGCCGCATCTTCTGGTAGTACTCCGGCGCCAGGTAGTGGTTTTCCTGGTACATGACCACCACGGCGTCATTATACCGGTAGAAGGTACTCATGAAACCGGAAATGATGCCGTGGAGTTTCTCCACGGGGGTCTTGCCGGGCTGGAGTACCTCCTGGGCCTTTTCCAACACATAATCCATGATAAATTCATTGATAGCAAACAACAGCTCATCCTTGGCAGTAAAGTAATGATAAAAACAGCCGTTGGAAACATCGGCCTCCTTAATGATGTTGCGCACGGAAACCTGGTGAAAGCCCCGCTCTTTAAACAGCTTGACGGCAGCTTGGATAATCCTGGTTCTCCTGTCTTGCATGTTCTTGCCTCCCCGGCTTGAAGCCTGCTCCGCAGTGGGCTGAAAAATAAGAGTCTCGCTAGAGTTATTATAACACTCTATTGAGACTCGTACCTGAAAATTTTGAAAATTGGATCTATTTTAGCTGACTTTCACTTTGTCGCGGATTTGTTCACGCAGGGCGCGCTTGAGCATTTTACCTACGGAGCTCTTGGGAATTTCATCCATGAAGATAATGGCATCCGGGAGCCACCATTTGGCAAATTTGGGTCTTAGGAACTCAATCAGATCCTTGTCCGATACTTTGCCTTTATACTCTTCTTTCAAAACAACACAAGCTACCGGCCTCTCATCCCATTTTTCACTGGGCACGGCCACCACGGCAGCCTCGAAAACGGCTTCATGGGCCATGAGGGCATTCTCCAGATCCACCGAGGAGATCCATTCCCCACCGCTCTTAATCAGGTCTTTGGTCCTGTCCACCAGTTTGACAAAGCCTTCTTGGTCCACAGTAGCGATGTCCCCGGTGTGGAGCCAACCGTCCTTAAAGGTATCGCCGGACCGCTCGTCGTTGTAGTACCCGTCGGCAATCCACGGGCCTCTCAGGAGGAGTTCACCCATTTCCTTACCGTCCCAAGCTACGTCTCCATTAGCACCTACAACCCGCATTTCCAGCCCGGGCACCAGTAAGCCTTGCTTCGCCTTGAAAGTGTACTTCTCATCCTGAGGCAGGTTCTCCTGGTGCCTCTTTAAGCGAGAAACCGTCACCACCGGCGTGGTTTCCGTCATACCGTAGGCATGGATGAAGGGGATCTTATGCTTTTCTTCATAAGCCTTAATCAAGGACACCGGCGCAGCGGAACCGCCGCAGACCACGGCCCGCAGACTGCTCATATCCCGGCCGCCCTTTTCGATCTCCTGCAGCAGGCCCAGCCAGATGGTAGGTACACCGGCGGTAAAGGTCACTTTCTCCTGCTCAATCAGATCGGCCAGGATCTTCGGGGTAAACTGCGGCCCCGGGAAAACTTGCTTGGTACCGAACCAGGTGGCGGCATAGGGCATACCCCAGGCGTTGACATGGAACATGGGCACCACGGGCATGCACACGTCTTTTTCCGATAGGGCCAGTGTATCCGCTAACCCCAGGCACAGGCTGTGGAGGAAGAGCGCACGGTGAGTGTAGACAACTCCTTTGGGGTTTCCTGTGGTCGCCGAGGTGAAACACATACCGGCAGGGGAAAATTCGTCGATGTCCTTTCTGAAAGGGAAAGTGGGGTCTCCTTGGGCGAGCAGTTTTTCATAAGAGTACAAAGGCTGGCCGGATGTTTCCGGTAACTCTTCTTGGTCGGTCATCAGGATGAAATGCCGCACGGTAGTAAGCCGGTCTTTAATCTTTTCAATAATAGGCAATAAGTCCTCATCAATGAATAGAGCTTTGTTGCCCGCGTGATTGATGATGTAAACGATATGGTCCGGTGATAAGCGGATATTAACCATGTGCAAAACGGCTCCGATACCAGGCACGGCAAAATAAGCTTCCAGGTGGCGGTGCTGGTTCCAGGCAAAGGTGGCTACCCGGTCCCCGGGCTCAATACCCAGCTTTACCAGAGCGCTGGCCAGCCGCCTGGTTCTCTCGCCTACTTCCTTGTAAGTTAACCGGTGCATTTTGGTCAAGGTGCGAGAGACCACTTCTTTGTGGGGAAAGAGTTTTTCGGCCCTTTCCAACATGGTGCTGATGTTGAGGGGGACTCTCATCATTTTGTGCATCTCCTCCTTTTCTCTTGTTAGACCGACCGATCGGTCTATTTTTACAGAATCGTATAATAATTCTGACATCCAGTCAATACCCAACTCCTTATCTTTGCCGCGCCACTTCACCCCGGATGTTGTATAATAAGGGAGTACGAGCCCCGACCGGTAATACCGGAAGGGAGCAATGGCGCAGTCTACGCCTGCACCCCCGGTAACCCATCACCGGCCGCCGGCGCCATCGATCCAGCCTTTGGCAGGTTTCTCAGCCACCACCTTGCCGGCGGCTTTGTGGGGTGCCTGCCTGCATTTTTGACGTGAGGTGATGCCTATGGATTTGGCTGTCCCCATTACAAACCGGATCAAAGAACTGGTATCCCAGGCGCAGGGATCCACCCCCTACCGCGAGCCCCTGGTGGGTTTTGCCGCCGCCCGGGATCCCTTATTCCATGAACTGAAAGAGGTCATCGGCCCCCACCACTTGCTGCCGGAAGACTTGCTGCCGGGAGCAAAAACGGTGGTAGCCTTTTTCATCCCCTTCGGGAAGGAAGTGATCGCCGCCCAGCGCCGGGCGGCAGGAGTAGCCCGGGAATGGGCCGTCGCCTATGTGGAAACCAACCGTTTAATCGGGGACATCTGCCGGGAGATGCAGGAATGGCTCGGGCAGGAAGGCGTCGGAGCCGCTTTCCAGAAAGCCACCCATAACTTCGACCCGGTCAGTTTAAAGGCGGTCTGGTCCCATAAAAGCGCCGCCGTAATTGCCGGGCTGGGACGGTTTGGCCACCACCGGCAGGTCATCACGGGGAAAGGCTGTGCCGGCCGTTTCGGCAGCTTCGTGATAGATGCGGGCATTCCCCCTTCCCCGCGGCCGCAGGACGAATTCTGCCTTTTCAAGAAGGAAAGTCAGTGCTTGTATTGCGTCAAAGCTTGTCCCGCCGGTGCCCTGACGGAGCAGGGTTTGGATAAGCAAGCATGTTACGGGCGGCTTCTGGAAGTCGCGAAAACGTTTCAAGACCTCGGGCTCTGTGATGTATGCGGCAAGTGTTCCCTGGGCCCCTGCGCCTATTACCAGTAGCGGGTAAATGAACCAGGTTGACAGGAGAACCAGTTGTGTTATAATAAAGGTGCACTTGAAGCCATAGATTGAGCAGGACCCTTGGATGCTTTCGGAGCAGCACAAGGGTTGTTTTATCTCAGCGGAGGGAAACGAAGTGACCGGCAAGGGAATAAAAGTCGTCACCGAGAACCGGAAAGCAAGACACGATTATTTTATCGAGGAAACCTATGAAGCCGGCATCGCCTTAACGGGCACCGAGGTGAAATCCCTCCGGCTGGGGAGAGCCAACCTGCAGGACAGTTTTGCCAGGGTGGAAAACGGCGAAGTGTTTCTTTACAACATGCATATCAGCCCTTATGATCAGGGCAACCGCTTTAATCATGACCCCAAGAGAGTCAGGAAACTGTTGATGCACAAATCCGAAATTCGCCGTTTGATTGGCAAGACGCAGGAGAAAGGGCTGACCCTGGTGCCTTTGAAAGTCTATTTCAACCCCAGGGGCTTGGCCAAACTGGAACTGGCCTTGGCCCGCGGTAAGAAGCTCTATGATAAGCGAGACGCCATGGCGGAAAGAGACGCCAAGCGGGAAATGGCCAAAGCCCTGCGGGAGAAGCAAAAGCTGGGTTAATAGTGTATAATGATAATAGTATGGGGGCGTACTGGTTTCGACGGGGGAATGTATTGGCAAAAGTAGCCAGGCGGGGTCCCACTAGCCCGTAACACGGTGGACCAACATTAAGTGCCAAAGAAAATTACGCTTTAGCTGCTTAATTCAGCTAACCTCCTACCTTCGCTCTCCCGCGGCGTAGGATAGGGGGCCGACCAGCGGGATACTTCAGGCCCACGATCCGCTAAGCCTGGGGGAAAACCAGCGGATTAGTCGGAAGTAGATCCTGTCCTTGGGAGCTATTTCCGGCGAAAGTAAAACAAGGACTATCCTGGTAGAAGCTTTTGTGGGTACTCCTTCGGACAGGGGTTCGACTCCCCTCGCCTCCACCAGACATAGAAGGGGCGTGTCGCAAAACGTTAAATCAAGAACGCAGGGCGACACGCCCTTCTTAGTGATCGAAAACTGATTTTGATGGTCTTATATGTCATTCCGTCCCAATTTTGGGCACAGCAAAGCTAGGGAAGGCTCTTTCCTTGAAAATGACTTTTCATTTATCCGCTAAACAGCCTTAAGAATGTGCAGGTATGCTCCACAGCGGTTGGTCTGGATCTTGCTGTGGAGTTTGTTTATGTTAAAGGCAATCGCCAACAAGAAGAGCTCGATTTGCACTTTTGCCTGGCCTCGCATGAGAAAACGGCGAAATCCCATGTCATGTTTAAGTACCCCAATGGCGCCTTCAACTTGGATGGAGCAATTGACTCGCAATAGAATACCTTGGAAGAGTTTGACTCTTCCTCTCAACCCAGTATTGAGGAACGGCTTATCCGGGAACCGGCCGGCTCGACCTTTGTGGGAAGACATGAGAACGTACTGTTTCTCGGACCACCGGGAGTGGGCAAGACGCATCTGGCGGTAGCCATTGCCATGGAGGCTATTGCCCAAGGGTTATCCGTATATTTTGTCTCTCTCCCCCAACTGGAAAACGACTTATGCAAAGCATATGAGGAAAACCGTTTGGACAAGCGGATGAGAATATATCTAAGACCTCGGTTGTTTATCGTGGATGGGGTTGGCTCTCTTCCTCTCGACCCGCTGGCCGCGAATCTGTTTTTCCAGTTGGTTCCGGCTAGGTATGAACAAGGGAGCTTCATCTTGACCAGCAACAAGAGCTTTGGCGAGTGGGGCGAATTGCTGGGCGACCCAGTTCTGGCAACAGCCGTATTGGACAGGCTGTCGCACCACTGTCACGTGATAAACATCCGGGGCAACAGCTACCGATTAAAGGACAAGCTCGAGACCGGAATTTAGGCGACGCCAAGCGCACAGGTGGGTCAAAATTAGTCCGGCGCTAATGGGTCAAATCAATTCCGGCGTTGACAACACTTTGGGATAATGAAAATGTCTCCTGCCATAAGAAGTCCATAAGAATTAGACTAGATTGTCGATTTTTTCTACGTTGATAGATGCTTCTTGCGGCAAAGCCAATCCTGCCGCCACTTCTATAGTCTTAAGAATACCCGATAATCCCGGACAACTGGGGTGGGGAATCGTCTTGGCAAACAGCTGGAAAACCTCTCCTTGGCCTAAAGGTGAAAAAAGCTCTTTAAAGGCATCGGCTTGTTGCAGGCTTTCGGACAGTTTTTGATAATTGCCGCAATTGCTCTTAATTTCTAATTTGACCTCACCCCGTCCTTTGGCTTCTGCCAACACTTCAACATAATGCCCGCAAATGCCACAATCAATCCTTCCTTTAACCACCATTACACCACCTTTTTTTATTTAAATACATCAGTCCACAATTTGAGGGATGACAAGGCCACCACGCAAGTCATCATCCAATGGAGTACCTGAACGGGAGCCCGATGGGATACCCTCGAACCCAACTGGGCTGCAGGTACGGAGCCGAGGACTAACGCCACTCCCAGCAACCAAACCATCTGTCCGCTGGCAATTTTGCCGATCATGCTCATCAATGAAGTCAACAACACAATGCCCAAGGTAGAGCCAATAGTCACCCGCAACGGTATATTTAAAATATACACACAAACCGGTACAAAAATAAAAGCGCCGGGAGCTCCGATCATACCTCCTATGAAGCCAATTATAGCAGCTAACGAAGAAGCCAAAAAGGGATTAAAATCAAGTTCCTTTTCATCATTTTCGAGTACTTTTTTGGGCACAAACATAAGGAAAGTAGCAACGGTGGAAATGCCGGCAAAAATCGCTAAGAGTATTTTCGGATTGACGTATTGGGAAAGGAAAGCCCCGCCGAATCCGGCTACTGCCGCCGGCAACCCCATGGTTTTGATCACTTTCATGCTGAAAGCTCTTCTTTTGCGATGAGCGATCGCACCAGAAGCTGCACTGGCGAACACCTGTAAAGTACTGATGGCAGCTACCGTTTTCATATCCAGTGGAGCCAGGTGAAATAAGGGAGGCACATATAAAAGAAGAGGTATCATCAAAATGGCGCCTCCCAGGCCTAGCAAACCTGAAAAAAATCCTCCCAGCATCCCTAAGACGAATAACAAACCGAAATATTCCATCATATCCCATACCCCCTGCCAGACAAGTATCTCTATAAGTGAATGACCCTTGTGCCTGCAACACAAGGGTCAATTGATGGTTTTTTGCTTATTTACCGATGCTGCCGGTGTCCATATCCATTTCTTTGGCTGTCGATATACAGCTTCCCTCCGCCAGCTGGACAAAACTGATCAAAACTATCCAAACCAGGAATACCAGTATGAACAGGAACATGCCTAATAACCCTTTGTCAAACAGCCAGGCGTAATCTAGTGCTATCAAAAAGAGTAAGGCTATCGCCATCAATGCACTCCCAAAACCGATGAGCCGTTTCGTACCCGATACATTAGTGCTAAATTTGAGATTGCCGATGCGGCCCACCAGGCTAAATACCACTAGACTTGCAATATTAAAAATCATTCCTACCCAGACAGGGTGAGTATTAAGGTAGAAGTTTTCTGCTGACCAGTTGCCTAGGCTGTTCCACACTAAGCCGCTGGTAAATCCAAGTACCATGGCTGCTAAAACCCCCTTGCGGGTGGCCACCGGCCAGGCCAGGGCAGCTAATACAGGTGCAAAAGTGGCTCCGTTACGAGCTGTCCAGGCAAAAACATTCCACCAAGCTGCGTTTTCCGCCCGCAAGAACCCGTAAACCACCATGAGAACAGTTAAAATCACCAGGGATATTTTGGTCCACTTAACTTGGGTTTCAGGACTGACCTGGGGATAAATGGCTTTGCCAAAATCCTTGCCCAGAGAAGTAGCGCCGGAAAACTGGCAAGGTGCACCCCAGCCTAAAGCCGCCGCCCAAATCCCCAGGGTGAATACGCCTACCATCCAAGGAGGCAATGTTCCCATCAAATACGTGGGTACCGCTACCAGACCCCTACTGATACCTGGAGTAACTGCAGCCGCCGACAGACCAATAACTACAGCCATAATAATGAAAATCGCATTAAAGCCTGCCGCAATATATAGCCCTTTCCTCCCTTCTTCCGGGGTTTTACAAGACAGAGCCATCTGGAAAGCTGCTTGAGCAACCAGCACATTTACCCAGAACGTACCAAACCAAGCCATGATCATCTGCAAACCTACATGGTCCAGGTCAAACATTTCCGGCTGCGTCAGCTTCAAATGGGCCAGCCCCTCAAGACCGGGGCTGGCAAGAACGGCAATAATGCCCACAACAAACATGGCGAAAAAAGCAATAGAATTGGCTGTCTGGGTAAACGCAATCGACCACATGCCTCCTGCTTGTAAATAGACCAAAAGCAACACTGCCGTTACCGTCACCGAAGCCATTAAAGACAAGCCCGTCAGTACATGCAGAGCAGAGGCAAAGGCCAAAGCTGTAGCCACTGACCACATAGGAAAAGTAACCGCAGTGATGAAACCAGCGATGCCTAGAGCCGCCCGGCCGTATGTATCCCCTATTAAACCGGAAATAGTCACGAGCAGCTTTTCCCTAAAAGAGCCTAGCAGCACAATGGCGATGATTAAGATATGGGTCAATTCTGCCACTCCATACCAGACAGCCGATATTCCTTTGAGATAAGTGAGTTCCAAGATGGAAATATAAGTAGATCCGGCAAACAAACCGGTGATCATGAACGCCACGGTCCAGCGGTTGAACTGTCTTCCTCCAACAAAAAAACCTTCACTCTGGGAGACTCTTTTCCTAGCAACCATCCCAGCGCCAATTAAGAGCATAGTATAAAGAAGGGCAATGCCTAACATCCAATATCCATAGGCATTCATCGATTTCGATTCCCCCTTTATTCAGGATGCATTGCCCGAATGTAGCTCAGAATATTCACGGTAGTCATTTAAATAGTTTAGCCCCCACTGGTCCTTACCCAACAGCAAATCTGCCCCTTTCACCGTCCGCCGCATGCCTTCCGCGGTCGGATCCATAATAACACACGTTAACCCGGCCTTGATGGCCATGGCCAGCATGGTTCGGGTGATACTGGGCCTGTCTGGTAAACCGAAAGAGACATTGCTCACTCCCAAAATAATGTTCGTACCCAGCTCAGCAACCACTTTTTCAATGGTTTTCAGTGTCACCAGAGCTGCTTGTGGATCTGAACTGACTGTCATAGTTACACAATCAATAATCACATCAGAGCGTTCGATTCCCATTTGTTCAGCCCGTTCAACTATTTTGGAGGCAATCGCCAATCTTTTGTCAGGGTTAGGAGCAATCCCGTCTTCATCCATGACTAATCCCACTACTGCCGCTCCGTGCTCCTTTACCACCGGCAGGATGGATACCAGGGATTTTTCTTCCCCTGTTACTGAGTTCACCAACGCTTTTCCTTCGTAAACTTCTAAAGCTGCGGCCAGAGCACGTGGATGGCTAGAATCGATACATAACGGTACATCGACAGTCTCTGCAACTAGTTTGACTACCTTCGGCAATAACGAAACTTCATCGGCACCGGCTACCCCTACGTTTATATCCAAAGCATCAGCACCATATTTTACCTGGTTAATGGCTTCTCGTTTAACCAGTTCAAAATCGCCAGCCAGTAAAGCTTCGCCGAGTTTTTTCTTACCAGTAGGGTTAATGCGTTCTCCGATAATTGCCACCGGCAAATCATGGCCAATGGTAAGTACTTTGTTCTTACTCCGAATTTCTGTGTAGACCAAGTTTTCCTCCCCCTTTTAAGCAACTCCTAATAATTGACGCGCCGCCTCTACAGCAGCGGTCGCATCCCTACCGAAGGCATCTGCACCAATTTGTTTAGCCCAATCCTCGGTAACCGGGGCGCCGCCCACCATAATTTTGACAGAATCCCTCAAACCCGCATTCTGGATTGCTTTGATAGTCTCTTCCACCCAGTGAAGAGTAGAAGTAATTAAACTGGACATACCTACAATTTGGGGTTGATGCTTCTCAATAGCAGCCACAAAACTCTCAGGAGAGACATTCACTCCCAAATCCACTACCTCAAATCCAGCTCCCTCCAGCATCATAACCACCAAGTTCTTGCCAATATCATGGAGATCATCTTTAACAGTGCCTATCACTACTTTCCCTTTGGTTTCTGTCTGCCGCTGGCTTAAAATGGGCCGCAGTACGTCCAATCCTTCGTGGGTGGCCTTTGCAGCGATCAGGACCTCTGGGATAAAAATCTCATTATTCTTAAATTTCACTCCAATGACATTCATTCCCTCAATTAATCCCTCATTCAGAATGCGGTCTGGTTCTATTCCTTCATCTAAAGCTTGTTGACAAAGCTTTCTTACCTCTGCCGGTTTGTAAGCGAGCACCGCATTTTTGATGTTCTCGAGCAATTGCATTGCCATTCCTCCTTACCTAGTTAATATGGATTAAAGACCAGCTTTAATCAGCTCGGCGCTGTATTCCCTCGCAGTATTCACCATAGCCCTAATGTTTGCATCAGGCGTCCCATAATCAACCCCCACAGCATCGATCGACAGCTTATCAAGCGGGCCACCAGTATCGATAATTTTGCGCACGTCGTCGGCTATTTCCTCCGCAGTGCATTTGTACAAACGCACCGGATCAATCCTAGCATTGATGTACACATCCGGCATGAGTTCCCTCACTCGGCCCAAATCAGAATTAGGCCCTACCTCGAGAAATTCCAGATTCTTGATTTTGCTATAACCCTCCACAACATTATTCACCGAACCGCAATGGTGAATGCCAAAGGGCCGCATCGCCTCCGCCAGTCTCTGCTCATAAGGTAGGACAAATCTTTCGTAAGCTTCATTGGAAATCTGAGCTACGGTACAGTTGGGCAGCACATACATTTCCGGTGGAGCCATCGGGGTTACTGACGACGCTAGGGTACCGGTTCTTTTCCGGACATATGTAGCTAGACGTATGATGCTTTCCAAACATATTTTCATCAGCTTGTGTACCAGCTGAGGATTTTCATAGAAGTCGAGATACAGCTGGTCGCCCCTGATTTTTAAAGCCAGATTTAGAATACCGGTAGTATTGATGTTACCTGTAACCCGACCATATTTCTCCTCAAGATAATCCATTTGCCGAATAATCTCGGTCATGGGATAACTGTTTTCAATATCCGGTACCGTCAGTTTTTCAATTTCTTTTTCCGACAAGTTGGCAGGATTAGCCCACGGTAATGCATCATCGAAAAAGGTAATTTCACAGCCGAACATTTCGGGCAATAGCACCATACCGTAATCAATAAACGGATTGGGTTCCGGATTAGGATTGCCCATACCCAAATCGCCAAAACGTTCATAGAGAATCTTTTGCTGCTTCAGGTTAGCTTCTACCCGGTAGTCTGGGTCATGGTAATACTGCTTGTTATATGAGATACCATAATTACGCCACCACCAGCTGGCGTACATGCTCACACTCACCGGAATATGCTTGATTTTCCGGCTCATATCTAGTCCCCCTTCCAGTTTTTGATGACTATGACCAGCAACTTCTGTGCCAAAGTCTAAAACGCGCCATTTCAATAGGTGCAAAAAAAATAGCGGAACAATTGAGTTCCACTATGGTCTATAATTGGATTATAAATTCTGAAAAATCTGTATAATCTTGCTTGCTGGCGGTGCTGGTACTCCCAAATTCCGGGTGGAACTGAAAAGTTCCACTATATTATTCCTATAAGTCATAATGCTTACGTTTTCGTATAACGGTCGTATGGGTTATCCCTAACAGTTCAGCAGTCTGACGGGTGCTCATCCCTTTCTCCAGCGCTTTCTTCAGCAGCGCCTTTTCCATTAGCTCTAGACCCTCCTGCCAGGAGACTATTTCTTTGATCCTAATCTCTACTGTTTGAGCGTTTTTTTCTCCTTGCCCCAAATGCTCCGGCAAATGCGAAGCATCGATTACTTCACCCTGGCTTAATATTACAGCTCTCTCAACGATATTTTCCAATTCCCGCACATTGCCCGGCCATGAATAGCGCTCGAATATTTTATAAACCTCAGGGCTGATCACTTTATTTTTTCCATACTGGCTATTATATTTGGCCAGGAAGTGGTTGGCGAGGGGCACGATGTCTTCCGGCCGCTTTCTTAGAGGGGGAATTTCTATTTGCACCACATTCAAGCGGTAAAACAAATCCTCTCGAAATTCCTGCCTTGCCACCATTTCCTTTAGGTTCCGGTTGGTGGCAGCAATAATCCGCACATTCAATTTAACCGGTTCAACTCCTCCTACCCGGTAAATCACCTTGTCCTGCAGGGCTCGCAAAAGCTTTACTTGCAAGTTCAAAGGTAATTCACCAATCTCGTCCAAAAACAACGTGCCTCCATCAGCTGCTTCCATTAAGCCTATTTTCCCTGTTTTTCTAGCCCCAGTAAAGGCTCCTTTCTCATAACCGAAGAGTTCAGACTCCAGTAATGTCTCGGGAATGGCACCGCAGTTCACGGTAATAAAAGGACCACCTTGCCTATCACTTAAGCTATGAATGGTTTTAGCTACTACCTCTTTACCGACCCCTGACTCGCCGGTGATCAAAACCGTGGAATCCACTTTTGACACTCTCACCACCAGCTCCATAACAGAGTACATAGCTGGGCTTTTAGTAATGATTTTATCGGTTAAAATTTTGGATCTCAGTTCTTTAAGCTCTTCCGAAAACCGCTGCTTTTCCTCCTCCACATGGGCTACTTGGGATTTCAAGCAATTAAGTTCAGTCATGTCTCTCAGGTTGAAAATGACCTGAACTAGCTGGTTTTCATTATCAAAACAAGGGTTGCCGGTAATTACCACTTCCTGCCCACTTTGTAAAATACACGCCCTGGTCGATGACTGTTTTGAAATTTTGATGATTTTGACCATATCCGCTAGCTGGTGAGCCAGTTCTGAGTTTAGTTCGTTCAGGGAAACACATGGAGAACATGTTTCCTGTATTAGTTCCAATGCACTACGATTTGCTCTCAGTACCTTTTGCTGGCTATCCACCACTATGATGCCGTCATAAGAGGATTCAATAATATTGTCCAATTGGTCTTTCAGTTCCCGTACCCTGGAAAGCTCTAGAATTAGGTTTTCCATTTCTGATAAGTCCTGCAGCACTATGACAGCCCCGACAACTGCCCGCCCACTCATAATGGGGGTTGCATTAGCCGCCACGTGTCTGCCGTTTATTTCAATTTTAAATCCTAAACGAGGCGTGCCTTTTAGCACCTCTTTCCATCCTTGGAAAGGGACTATTTCCGCTATAGGCTTACCCGTTACTTCCTGAGTTCTTAACCCTAACAGTTTTTCTGCGCCTTTATTAAACAAATAGATATGACCCCCACTATCATAAGCAATGATAGCGTGGCTAACAGACTGCAGCACCACATTTAATTCGTTTTTTGTTTCTTCCCATGAGCGGTAGACCCTTTTTATCAACTCGACTTTGGAAAGGATACCCGACAATCGATTGTTCTGATCTATGACTAGCAGCCGCTCCATTTCTGGGATTTGAGCGATATATTCCAAGTCTGTATCTTCTGAAATTATACCTGGAGGATCATCCATGTACGCTTCGATTTTTTCTTCCTTGGGAATGTCGTACAATAAGCAACTCAATATCTTTGAAGAAGTAATAATACCTACGACGTTTCCCTTGTAGTCCACTACAGGAGCACAGTTAACATCTGCTTTGAGAAACAGCTTTCCCACTTCGGAAATGGTGTTATCAGGCCGCACCGTGGCAGGATTACAAAGCATAACTTGTTTTGCTTTCACCTAAAATCCCCCTCCTGGCCAGAAATCCACACAATCAATTTGCATAGCAAACTCCATGCCTAAGAACAATTAACTTCACCCTTTTGTCATTGACCTTTTTATCCTCTCTCCAACAAAAAGAAATATTCCAAACTAATCCAGCTAAACAGAGCTTCCTATGCTGTTAATGGCCATGATAAAATCGACATAAATGGTCACGAAAAACCCGCAAAACCGGTCATTTAGAAAAGGAAAAAAGCTCGTTCCCTACAACATTTTCATTGGAACCAAAACATTAAAGAAGGGA
>DULZ01000066.1 GCA_012840125.1 Clostridia bacterium
AGGAGGCGGGCCGCCGCGGCGGCAAAGGACATGATACCGGGAACGACCTCCACGGCCAGGGAGGGTTCCCGGGCGGTGACTCCCTTGACTAAGTAACCAAAGGTACTGTACAAGGACGGGTCACCCAGGGTAAGGAAAGCCACGTCCAGATCCTGCCGCAAGAAAGCCAGCACTTCCCGGGCGGCCTGTTCCCAGGCCTGTTCCAGCGCTTCCCGGTCCTCCGTCATGGGCATCACCAGCTCCGCCACCCTGGTACCGGGAGCCAAGTACCGCCGCGCGATTTGATAAGCGATGCTGGCCTGCCCCGGCCTGGCTTTCGGTACGGCCACTACCGGTACCTTTTGCAAGACATGCACGGCTTTTACCGTAATGAGTTCCGCATCACCCGGTCCTACACCGATGCCCCATAGTTTTCCGGCCATGTCATACCTCCAACGTCAATGTAATGATGTGCACGGGATTTAAAGCTTTCCACATGTGATAGCTGCCTATCTCCTCCAGCCGGGATACACTGACCGTCACCGCCTCCGCTCTTAAACCGTGAGCCTTGGCGAACCCAAGACCGGTCGCCAGGGTTTCTACGGTAATGGCATCCATGACGATCCTACCCCCCGGGTGCAGCTGGGTCAGGCTCTTTTGCAGGATTTCCTCCAGCCGCCCGCCGCTGCCGCCGATAAAAACGGTATGGGCCAAGGGCAAATGCTCCAGCCCGTCGGGAGCTTCCGCCGGAATAACCTGCAAATTGGACACCCCGAAGCGCTCTTTGTTTTGCTCAATCAGGGCCACCGCCGCCGGGTTTTTCTCGTAGGCAAAGACCTGGCCGCGGCAGGCCAGCAGAGCCGCTTCAATGGCGATGGAGCCCGTACCGGATCCCAGGTCATAGACCACGGCCCCGGGAAACAGTTTTCCCTTGGCTAAAGCCACCGTGCGAATCTCCTCTTTGGTCATGGGCACCGGCCCCCGGATGAAGCATTCATCCGGGATGCCCGGCGCTAAAGTTTTCCGGTCATGGGGTATCATCAGGCTCGATCACCACCACTGTATTACCCAGGTCTGGCACCTGATCCAGTTCTGCCACGGCCAGGGTCACAATTTCTTCATCAGGATAGGTCAGATTGCGGCAAAGATGAACCTTAAACGGGCCGTAGGGTGCCAGCATCCCTTGGAGCTCCCGGCCGCCGGTCCGGCTGTCCACCAGTAAACCAATGGGCTGCCCCGAGGTTACATAAGACGAAAGATTATCGATCTTCCTGCCGTGGAGACTCAACAGGTGAGCTTCCTGCCAGGGCAGCCCCAACCGGGCAAAGGCCACCTGCACCGAACTAATCCCCGGGATGACCTCCATGTCCTCCGGCGGGAGATGGCGGCGCAGGTAGTTCAACAAGCTGTAAAAGCCGGGATCACCGCTGACCAGCACCCCCACCGTTTCCCAGGCGGCACGGTTTTGCAACAAAGGGATGAGGCTCGCCAGGTCGCCGGTCAAGACATGAACTTGTTTTCCCGCCAGCTCGAATAACTGCAAGGCCCTGGGGTGACCGATTACCACCCGGCAAGTTTGCACCGCCCGCCGGGCCGCCGGCAGCAAGTAATCAGGGCTGCCCGGCCCGATACCGATCACTTTCACGGGATTTGCCATTGGATCTCCCTCCCAATCATGGATGCCGCCGGACCCAGGCCAAGGAGTTCCCCTTGGCTGCCGGTCAGCACTA
Source organism: Clostridia bacterium (assembly GCA_012840125.1). NCBI lineage: Bacteria > Bacillati > Bacillota > Clostridia > Clostridia bacterium. The sequence goes on from DULZ01000066.1 coordinate 1,710, forward strand.
TGCCCACCTGCACCGCTGCATCCCGGAGATACCGGCGGCACTTTCTTTCCCCGGCACCGGCCAGCAGGGAAAAAACTTCCTCGTAACCCCGGGATTTGATTAGGGCCACCGCCCCATCCGTCGTGGGCTGCCCCAGTATCTCCCGCAAGAATCCGGGAGGAGCTCCCAGGACACCCAGCCAGGCGGCCATGGTTTCCAACCGCCCGTCGGAGACCCTGTTGTGGGTATGAAAACTCCCGCCGGCCACTTTCACCAGCTTGCCGATATGCCCTAAGAGCAAGATGGATTGAAATCCTTCCGCCGCCGCCGCTTCCAGCATGGAGCCGACGAAATTGCTCACCTGGGCTACCATATCCTCCGGCACGGCGAATCGCTCCACGGCGGTTTTTGCCCCGGCACGGCCGGGCACCATAACGATGGTGGAAAAACCCAAAGCCTTAACCTGCTTGACCCGGCCCACCAGGGACGCTTTGAACCGCTCTTCCGACATGGGTTCCACAATCCCGGTGGTCCCCAGGATGGATATGCCGCCGGTGATCCCCAGCTGGGGATTCATGGTTTTCTTGGCGGCTGCCTCACCGCCGGGGACGGAGATTTCCACCAGGGCTCCCGCATCACCCAGCACCTCCGCCACGTTCTCAAGGATCATCCGGCGGGGGACAGGGTTAATGGCCGGTTCTCCGGGAGGCACCGGCAAACCAGGTTTTGTCACGAGCCCCACCCCGGGCCCACCCGTCACCTCAATGCCGGTACCGGGCTTCCACCAAACCTTAGCTACGATGGATAGACCGTGGGTGCTGTCCGGGTCATCCCCACCGTCTTTCACGACGACGGCCATGGCTCCCCCGGCCAGGGGTTCGTTTTGCACCAGCGGGACCATGAGTTGTTGACCGCCCGGCAGCTTAACCCGGACCCGGTCCTGTTTCCGGCCGGTGGCCAAAAGCAGCGCCGCCCCCTTGGCGGCGGCCGCCGCACAGG
>DULZ01000067.1 GCA_012840125.1 Clostridia bacterium
AGGTGAGGAAACTGGCCGAGGGTTCCGCCCATGCGGTGAGCCGGATCGCCAATATGCTGGATGAGGTCCGGCAGGGCACCGTCGAAGCGGTGGCCACCATGGAGCAGAGCTCCGCCGTCACGGCCCTGGGATTGCAAGAGGTGGAGAATACGGCCCGGCTCTTTGAGCAAATCAAGGGAGCCATCGAGGGCATTGCCGGTCAAATGAACCTCAGTGTGGAAGCAGTCAAGGAAGTAGTGGAAGCCAGTAACCGGCTGGTGAACCTGGCCCTGGAGGTGGACGAGGCGGCCAAACATAATGCCAGCCTCATGCAAGAAGTGGCGGCCGCCGTGGAACAACAAACCAGTTCCCTGGAACAAGTAACCCAGGCCACCGAGCAAGTGGAGGCCATGGCGAAGGACCTGGACGAGATGGTGCGCAGGTTCAAAGTCGGCTGATAAACATGCATTCTCACACTTCCCCCTTTGCGACGCTCGCTCCCTGCCGCAAAAACTTGGCGGGAGCGGGCGTTTTTCATCTTGACAAAGCGGGACCGGCGGTTATAATAATCATTAAAACATATATGATTACCAAAATTAAACTAGTGGTCGGGGAGAGCCATCATTTTTTACCCATAAATCATAGCAAATAGATATGAATACTAAATAATAAAGAGGTGCGCTATGAGGAATATCCATGAAAACCTGTTGAGCTTGATTGGCAAGACCCCTTTAGTGAAGCTGCAGCGTGTCCATGAAGGAAAAGCGGAAATCTATGCCAAGCTGGAGTATTTCAATCCCGGCGGCAGTGTGAAAGACCGGATTGCCCTTGCCATGATCGAGGCGGCGGAGCGGGAGGGATTGATCAACGAGAAAACGGTGATCATTGAACCCACCAGCGGCAATACCGCATTGAACTGGCCATGAAAGCAAGAGAGCAGGGGATTGCCCTGAAAGCGGTAGCCCTCGGCCACCGGGACGGCAATGTGGTGGTGGTGGCCAACGACATCAACCAGACGGAGGATTTAAAAGGCAAGACCTTTGCCATCCCACACAGGCTGTCCACCCATAATATTCTCCTGTACCAGATGCTGAAGGATGCCGGCATGACTCTTGCTGATTTGAACATCGTGGAGCTGCCCCCGCCGGAAATGCCGGCGGCCCTGGCGGAAGGACGGATTGCCGGCTACTGCGTGGCGGAACCCTTTGGCGCCAAAGCGGTGGCCAGGGGCCATGGAAAAGTGCTGTATTACTCTAAAGACGTCTGGCAGGATTCCGTCTGCTGCGGGTTGGTTTTGAGAGACGAATTCATCGCAAAGCACAGTGCGGCCGCGGAAGAGCTCTTGCAAGAGTACGTAGCCGCCGGGGCCTACATTGACGCCCAGGGCGAGATGGTGCCGGATATTGCCAAAAAATATATGAGCGTGGAGCAGGATGTGCTGGACTTGTCCCTGCAGTGGATTACTTACCATGACTTGAAGATTTACGAAAAAGATTATGAAGACCTGAGACAGTACCTGGTGGAAATGGGGTTGTCCGCTGATCCTCCCCCTTACCCGGATTTTGTGGACGTAACACTGATTGACAAGGTGAAATAGAGAGATGGGCAGGTTAAGAAGACTTACGGATACCATGATTGGATTGGCGTTGCTGCTGGCGGCTTGGCAGGGCCTGGTGCTCACAGGCAAGTATGACCGGGCCTTGCTCCCTTCCCCCATGATGGTGCTGGAAGGGATGGGGCAGTTCGTCGGTGACGGGACCCTTCTCACTCATATCAGTGTGAGTTTATACCGCTTTTTGGCAGGCTATCTCAGTGCCGTGGCCGTGGCCGTCGTGCTGGGGCTGGTCTGCGGCTGGTTTCACCGGCTGTGGAGTATTATCGACCCTATTGTGCAGGTGTTAAGACCGGTTTCTCCCATTGCCTGGTTTCCTTTTATCGTGCTCTGGTTCGGCATCGGCGACGTCCCGGCCATTGTCATTATTTTTATCGCCGCTTTCTTCCCGGTACTCTTGTCTACCGTTGCCGGGGTGAGCAAAGTAGATCCGGTCTATCTGATAGTAGCGAAAAACTTCGGCATGAAGCAGCACCAGATCCTGACGAAGATCGTTTTCCCGGCGGCCTTTCCTTACATCGCCCAGGGGCTGCACCTGGCCCTCGGTTCCGCCTGGGTGTTCCTGGTGGCCGGGGAAATGGTGGGAGCCCAGTCCGGTCTCGGGGTTATGATCATCGATGCCAGGAACAACATCCGGCTGGACCTGGTGCTGGCGGGAGTGATCTTTATCGGCTTGGCCGGTTTACTCTTGGATAAGTTGATCCGTTGGCTGGAAGGCTGGGTCGGCAAAAGGTGGGGTATGGTGCCCCGGGAGAGAGGGATGTGACGTGTATATCCAGGTCAAGAACGTGACGAAAATATACAACCCCCATACGGCCAAGGCGGTAACGGCCTTGCTGGGGGCTAACCTGGAGGTTAAACGGGGCGAGTTCATCTGCCTGCTGGGTCCTTCCGGATGCGGCAAGACCACGCTCCTGAATCTCATGGCCGGGTTTGAAAAGCCGACGGAAGGGCAGGTCCTCCTGGACGGCCGCCCGGTGGAACAGCCGTCGATTAAGCATGTGACTATTTTTCAAAACTACGGCCTCCTCCCCTGGCGCACGGTGCGGGGCAACGTGGAGCTGGGATTGGAGTCCCTGGGCTACGACCGGGCCGCTATCAGGCGTATTGCCGGTGAGTATATCGAACTGGTGGGGCTGAGCAAGTTTGAAAAACACCATCCTTACCAGCTTTCCGGCGGCATGCAGCAGCGGGTGGCCATTGCCCGGGCCCTGGCCGTGGACCCGGAGGTTATTTTCATGGATGAACCCTTCGGCGCCCTGGATGCCATCACCAGGATGAAAATGCAGGATGAGATTTCCGCCATTTGGGAGAAAAAGAAAAAGACTATCCTCTTTGTCACTCACGACATTGACGAATCCGTTTTCCTGGCGGACCGGATCGTCATCATGACCCCCAATCCCGGCAGAATCAAAAGCATTATCGAAGTGCCCCTGGCCCGGAAACGGGACCGGACCGGCCCCGATTTCCTCGCCATCCGGGACCGGGTGTTTCGTGAGCTGGAGATGAAAGCAGAGGAGAAAACAGAATACTATATCTAGCCCAAAAGGGTCACCCCGCATCACCAGGTGACCCTTTTTCCTGTTTATCATGAGCTGTGGGAGCCGTATTCAGGCTTTAACCCGATGGTGTAGATTTTGGTCGCCTGGGTCAGGTCCTGCTCCAGATCATACCCGCCGCGGCTAATGCACCAGTGGATGGCAATCCCCCGGGCAAAGCGCAGTAGGTCTGCGGTTATTTTTTCCGCCGGGATATCCTGCCGCATCTGGCCCTTTGCTTGCCCTTCCCGCACGATGTCATGGAGAATGGTAAAAATGGCCCGCTCCCTGTTTAAGGTAAATTTCTCCGTGGTGGACAGCTCGCTTTTCATCAACTGGCTGGTGAAATCCACCCCTTGCACCGTGACATAGCGACCGAAGAGCGTGAAATAATACACAATCCGGTCCAGCGCGCCCGGCAGGGCCCGGACTTCCGGTGCCATTCTTTCGAAAAAAGTGTCAATTTGTTTGAAGGATTCGACTATAATCTCATCTTTATTCTTGAAATGATGATAAAAACCACCGACGGAAACGCCCACTTCCTTACAAATCTGCTCCACCGTTACATTGTCGTACCCGTAGGTGTTAATCAATTTGAGGGCGATATCGAAGATTTTTTGTTTTGTTCTTAGCGCTTGAAGCTGTCTGCTGGTGGGTTTCTTGTTTGTCATTTGTCGCAATCCTCCTGCTTAGTTGCTAACAAATAAACAAGGCCAATCCTATTGTACGGAAAAGAGACAAAATAATCTACAATGTTCGAAGAAATCCCTTATTGACAATAATTTTCAAATATTCTGTATTTGAAAGAACCGAATCGATTCGGCTAGCACATGCGTTAGGGTGATAAGAATGGACAGGAAGATGCTTGTGCCTGGTTTTGGGCCGCTCATCGCCGGGAGTTTAATTGCCATGCCCCATGCGGCCACCATGCTTGCAGATTTCGGCGCCGGGGTTATTGCTTTCGAGGGACAAAAGGTAGGGGAGACGTACCGCCCTTTCCCGCCGCACAGTCGTTATGGGGGATTGCTTGGCCCTTGTCGAACTCCTGCCCGGCGGGCAAAAAAAGAGGCTGTAATCACTACAGCCCCATGGGTTTGAACTTGTCCACTGGGAAGCTACTCCACTTGGGTTGTTAAGAACATGGGCAAGGTCATCTGCTCGATCTGGTCCAGCATTTCTTCCAGTTCATCCATGTGCTCGTCCTCGTCGTTCAAAATGTCTTGCAGCATATCCCTGGTGGCATAGTCCCGTTCCTCACCGGCTAGTATGATGGCGTCGTTGTACGCTTTGATGGCTCTTTCTTCTGCCTCCCGGTCGTATTCCAGCTGCTTGGGAACGGTGCTCCCGATATGGATCTGGCTCAGGTTGGAAACGATGGGAGTGCCGCCGAGAAACAGGATCCTGCCGATCAGCTTTTCCGCATGTCTCATTTCCGTAATTGCTCGTTTCTCGAAGCTCTTATGTAACTTGCCGTAACCCCAGTCCTCGCACATTTCCGCGTGCACGATGTACTGGTTGATGGCAGCCAGCTCGTCCGCGAGCAAACCGTTGAGGGCCTCAATCAGTTTCGGTGATCCTTGCATGGTTACACCTCCTTTCTGCTAAGAATTGGGTGAATGAATGCCCGGAGGAATTGAGGTAAACCATCTCATTGCAACAGCCTGCCCTAGTTATTTATGCACCTTTCCCGGCTTTTCTATTACTTATATTTAGCTCAAAACATATATTTAGAATTATTATAGTCACACAACTCTATTTTACTCCTAATCGGCCCGGGTATCAACCATAGTGTTAATGCAAGTGCCAAGTTGACACCCCCGGCTGTTTCGCCGCCCATCGGACTACGGCAGAAACAGCTTCCGTCGTTTAATTGCAAGACCCACAGGGCATGCCAAATACGCTGGTCCGGGTTCTTGCGGCAGCCGGCCAGCATTTCCGCGTAAGCCGCCCGGAGTTCTTCGTCGGTTTGGTGATCAATCATTTCTTGTATTTCCTGATTGGAAAGAGGAAAAATACTGAGTCTCTCCGTTTGGATCATGGTCACAGCTCCTTTGATATTTCATTGGTATAACCTCGCAGCCAATTATGTGTTGGAGCCTGTTTTATCACAGGGGCATCTTCGGCCGGACGGCGGTTATCTTGCTGTAGCTCTGGAAACATGCAAAAAAATACTTAATTCAGGTGAAATTATCCCGGGAAACGGTATAATTGTAACTAAGAAAACTTGGCAGGGCTAGGGCCTGCCTAGGGGGCTTATGCGTGCGACCAGTCAACTTGCAATCGGTTTATCAAGCATACCGGCATTTGTCCTTTGAGCAGTTCCAGTTATACATGCATGTCTTCGGTGCCAGGGCGGACCGGCAGTTGGAGATGGAAGATTTATGCGTTTTTATAGAGCTTCTTTATGAGAATATAAAATCCTTGCCGCAGGTGGAGAGACTGATGGACGGCTTTTACCTGGGCTACAGTATCCCCCAGATTTCCAAGGAGTTTGATCTCCTGCGGTTCGGCCACAATTTCTTGTTAAACATCGAACTTAAACACATGGGTACGGAGGAGAAGATTGCCAGGCAGCTGGCCACCAACAGCTATTATTTGAAGGCAGTCAGCAGCGAAGTCTACCTGTTCACTTTCGTGGCGGAAACGAAGAAGATATACAGCCTAGACAAGAACGATAACCTGGTGGAAACTGACCTGCAGGAGTTGATTGCCCGGCTGCAGCAGCAAAGTCTCACCAGGGAACTGGATTTGGACACCCTGTTTGCCCCGAAACAATACCTGGTGTCACCCTTAAATTCCACGGAAAAGTTTATTAATGAAAACTACTTCTTGACCAATGCCCAGCGGCAAATCAAGCAGGAGGTCATGACGGCGCTGCTGGCGGGCCGGGTCAAGACCGTTTTGATAAAAGGCACCTTCGGGACCGGCAAGACTTTGCTCACCTATGACATCGCCCATGAACACATGAAACACGGGCAAGAAGTGATCATCGTCCATAACGGCACTTTGTCCGAGGGGCACCTGACGCTGAGGGATGAATACGGCTGGCGGGTGTATGCCATTAAGGATTTTTACGACAACTATTCCTCTCTCGTGAAAGACAGGGTCGATCTCATTGTGTTTGATGAAGCCCAGCGAACCTATACCCACCAGTTGACGGAAATCCTGGACTTTTTGCGGGCCCAGCCGGTGAAATGTATTTTTTCTTTTGATCCGGAACAATTCTTTTCCGCCAGCGAGAACCGGGGCCGGTTGATTGATTTGCTGCAGGCCAAGGAGATACCGTACAAAGAGTATCAATTAAGCAAGAAAATCCGGACTAACAAGGAATTGAGCGCCTTTATTCTAAACCTTTTTGACCGGCGGAAAATAAACCGGAATCCGGACCTACGGTATAACAATGTCCATATCCAGTATTTCACCGATGCGGACAACGTGCGGGTTTGTTTGAAGAAGCTGGAGCAGGAAGGGTGGCAGGTGCTCGTCAACACCCCTTCCGGTTACGATGCCGTTTTCTTCGAACCCTATGAAGCCGAATTCAAGCTAAACGCCCAGAAAGTGATCGGGCAAGAGTTCGATAAAGTGGCCGTGGTGATCAATGAATACTTTTATTACAACGAGGAGGGCAAACTGGCGGCCCGGCCTCCTCAAGCCGCGCCGGATTACATGCTGGACAGGATCCTGTACCAAAACGTGACCAGGGCACGGGAAGCGCTGCATATAGTGATTTGCCGCAATCCCATGCTGCTGGAAGCCTGCTCGAAGATTATCAACAAGCAGTATGGACCGAGGGTCTTTGTCCGGCGAAGTAAACAGAAGCCGGTTCGCATACGGGTAACCAAAAAAGGCGAAAGCACCAAAGCTGCCCCGCAGAATTAGGGCAGCTTTCTCGTTCAACGGCCGCGTTATGGCCTTGGTACCGGTCAAGAAAACTAGATGCAACATCGCAAATAAGCCGCGGTAAGCCCCATGTGGGATCGCTGCTATAAGCCCAACTGGATATGGTTTCTTAAGAATGCAATCGCCTCGTCTTCATCCAGGGGTTTGCTGATGAGATATCCCTGTACCCGGTCACAGTTATATTGTTTTAAGTATTTCAACTGCACCGGGTGTTCCACCCCTTCGGCAATGGTGTAATGTCCCAATTTATGGGAGATGGAGATGATATCGACGGTGATGGTTTTGTGCAAGTTGGTACCGAGTAATTCATCGATAAAATACTTGTCAATTTTCATACAGTCCGCTTTTAGTTCTTTTTCTCGCACCAGGGAAGAGTAGCCGGTGCCGAAGTCATCGATGGCGATATGAAGGCCCGCTCGCCTCAGTTCCTCAATACTGCTGTTGATAGTATCGTATTCCGAGACAAAAACTGATTCCGTAATCTCGATGCCCACATTCCGGGGATTGATCCCCAACTGGTTTATTAATGCAAACAAGTTGCCCGTGAAGTTGGGCTGCAGCAGTTGGATGACGGAAATGTTGATGGAAACATGAATGTGGTCATAGCCGTGCTTTTTGAGCTTTTTTAAGAAACACAATGCTTTCACGATTATTTTTTCACCGAGGGGGATAATGAGCTTGGTCTTCTCGGCAATAGGTATGAATTCCGCCGGGGATACCAACCCCAGTTTTTCCGTCCTCAGCCTGGCCAGCGCCTCGAAGCCCACGATGGAGCCCTGGTGCAAATCGGCGATGGGCTGGTATTGCAGAAACAGCTCATCACCGGTTTCCTCTCCCATGGCGATGGCATGCAGGGCTTCCATGATGGTTCTCTCCCGGGTTACCGAGGCTTCCAGTACTTCATCATAGCAACAGATTTTGAAGTCCTTGTCGAATAAGGTGACATCTTTTTCCGAAGCGATAAGGAGCCTGCGAAACAGTTCATCAATATCCACTTCATGCCGGTCCGGCTCCACTTCCAGAATCCCGATGCCGCCGCCTATTCTTTCCGTGACAAACAAGTCTTCCAGGGTCTGTACCAGGGCATGGCAGAAATCCAGCAGTTCCTTTTTATCCCGGTAATCACGCAAGTAAAAGACAAAGTTGTTCTCCCTGGACTGGCATAAAATGCGCTTGTCCGTGGCATGATAGCTGAGCCCTTCAGCTGCTCTTTTAACGAGGTTTTGCGCGTACTGGAAACCGTAGTTCACGGTTAAGAGGTGCAGGGTGCTCAAGTTGACGCCGATGAGGGCGATCTTAGCTCTCTTCCTTTCCTTGAGGTCCTTTTCCAGCAGTGAAATCAAGTATTCGCGATTATACAGCCCTGTCCAGGGATCGTGCTCGCTGTTGTACTTAAGGGTGTCCTCCATGGCCTTGCGGTCTGATATGTCCAGGACGATGCCTTCCAGGGCTTCCACCTCGCCCCGGTCGTTATAGATGGGTTGTCCCATCTCCAGGACCCATTTTCTTTCCCCGGTGGCAGTGATAATCTCGTATTCGTATTTGATGGGCTGTTTCTTGGCTGTGGCTTCAATCCATATTTCCCATGCTTTTTCCCGGTATTCGGGGGCCATGAGGTCATTGTAGGACAGGTCCCGGTTATGCAGCAGGCTTTCCGGGGGATAGCCTGTAAGTTGGTAGCAGCCATCCGAAACATATTGCATGGTCCACTCGCGATCGAAATTGCACCGGTAGGCCAGTCCCGGCAGGTGGGCCAGAAAAACGGATTTGCTCCGCTCGCTTTCATACAGGGCTTTCTCCATTTCTTTCCGTTCGGTGATATCCTGGACCAGGCAGATGTGATTGTACGGGTTATTGTCTGCCAGGATCAGGGGCGATACCACCATATGGACCCATACGGTGGACCCGTCCGGCCTGACAAACCTTTTATCCATTGAGTAAGACTTGATTTCACCGGCTTGCAGTTGTCGCCAGTACTTCAGGTTTTGGGCCACGTCCTCCGGGTGGGTGATGGCGGCCCAGCCCAGGGTTATGAGTTCCTCTTTGGTTCGCCCGGTGATTTGCTCATACATGGGATTGATTTTCACCAGGGCTTCGTTGGGATGCTGCGGGTAAGCGTTATGGGAGATGGCAATGCCGATGGGTGCTTGCTCAAACAGGATTTCAAAAACCTTTTTGTCCCGGTCTTGTTCCCGCTTCTTCAGGGCGTGTTCCGCCCGCAGCAAAGCGGCATGCAAGTCGATCCTGGCTTTCAGGCCGGCCCTGTGAAGGGGTTTGCGAAGACAATCCACGGCACCCAGGGCAAGGCCTTTCCTTTCGGTATCCAATTGATGGGGACCGGTCATGATGATAGATCGCACTTTGCTATAACGTTCTTGCGTTTGCAAAAATTCCAGCGGTTGCAACGCTCTCTCACCAGGCATAGTGAGGTCCAGAATGAGCAGGTTAATCCCGTCGTTTTCTTCCAGCACCCGGATGGCTTCCTCGCTGCTGCCGGCGGTTAGTACGGCGTATCCGGGCAAGGCAGCTTGGATGATCATGCGGTCCGGTTCCGGGGCGCCGGCTACCAAGATTTTGATTTCCATGAAGAACCCTCCTCAAGTAGACCTACGTCTCCGGTGGCGGGGATCAATTCCGAAGACCGGTTTTGACGCCGCTGGATTTGATGGAGCTCTTTTTGGCGGGTTCAATGCATTGTATATCAGCCCAAAGACTTCGTCAGCGTGGGTAATCCAGCAGGTTTTGGGATGATAGCCGTGATGCTGCTGTACATCAAAAGTGCCCTGTCAAGGAACAAAACCGTGGCCGCGGGAAACAGCGGGGCGAGGGAGTATCCTGGAACATTAAGTAAGAGGCTGGTGGTGCGAAAGTTCAGGTTGCCGAAACCGGCGGTCATCCTGCCCGGGTCAGCCGGGAAAACCTTTAGAGTCAGGAGGATACCCATCGAAAAGGGTGTTCTCCGGTAGTTATACACAGCAGCATTAAGAAAACGAGCACAATATGATCGAAAGAGCAGGTGGCAAGATACATTTCTTGTCCTCTTCCCGGCAGGGACTGGGTGATCCCGTTTAAGGTCAGTTTCCGGCCTGCCCTTTCACCCGAAGCTTAGCTGTTTGCCAAATTGTACTAACATTAAGATCATTATACACAAGCTGTGCCCCGTTGACCATGCAAACTTGCGAAATGAAGCACGAAAAATGCTTGTTCAGACTATGAGACGGCAACTGCCATGCAGGTGAGGAAATTTTTCATTAAAGCAAGAAATAGCGAAAAACAATCATAGCAAAAAGAAAATCATGGTACATGATATTTTTTAAACACTATATGGTTTTGACGCAAATACTATAGTTAGTGATAATAATGCTAGTATACGGTAAAAAAGGAGGTGAAAAGAGTGAATAATCGCACAACGGTCGGCCGCCGGCAAGCCGGGAGAACCCTGCGGCAGTTAATACTTGTATTCACAGTGGCTTTCCTCTGGTTGGCCCTTTCCGGTCCGGTACTGGCCATGGATCATTCATCCTTCATCACAGGCCCCTACGAAAAAGGCTCTGATGTAACCGCCCAGTGCCTGCAGTGCCACCCGCAAGAGGGCCGGGATTTCATGCAGACCGTTCACTGGAACTGGGCCGGGCCCACGCCTCACATCGCCGGTGCGGAAAACCGCAGCGATTTAGGTAAAAAGAACGGGATAAACAACTTCTGCATCGGGGTCCCGTCCAATGAAGGGAAATGCTACCAGTGCCACGCCGGTTACGGTACCGATCTCAACGACCCTAACGCCGTTGACTGCCTGGTTTGTCATGCCAAGCCTTCCACTTACCAGAAAGGAACTCCGGCAGGAGAAGTGCCGCCCAGTGTTGACCTGGTGGAAGCGGCCAAAAGCGTAGGTAAGCCCACCAATGCCAACTGCGGCAAGTGTCACTTCGGTGCCGGAGGAGGCGACGGGGTGAAGCACGGGGATATTGATTCAACTCTGGTGAATCCCTCCCCGGAACATGACATCCACATGGGCGGCAAGGGTCTCACCTGTGCCAGCTGCCATGCAGGCGAAAACCATGTCATTAAAGGTTCCAGCTTGCATATTATGCCCACGGAAGGAAGCCTCAGCTGTGAGAGCTGCC
>DULZ01000068.1 GCA_012840125.1 Clostridia bacterium
CAAACAAGCAGTAGTATGCGCCGGGCTACAGGCCCCCGTCCTCATCCCAGTCAGCCAGGGCATCGGAAGTGCCGTAACGGGCCACCATTTGCCAGGTATCCTCCCCGTCAAAATAATTGGTGTCATCAAGACCGGCACCACCGAAAGGTGGGCGGATCACCTCTTCTTCCACGGGCCGGACCCGTGGTCTCCCATCTTTTTCCACCTGCAGCCTGCACTCGTAACAATAAGGCGTTTCCGGCACCGCTTCCAAGCGTTCCTCATCAATCCGCCGGTGACACTTTTGACAGGTGCCGTAGGTGCCCGCCTCAATGCGCTGCAAGGTTTCCTCCACATTTTTCAGCTGGATGAGGGCATTGTCGCGTAAAGCCAGGTCCTTGCCCCTTTCAAACACCTCATTGCCCAGGTCAGCCGGATGATTATCATAAAAGGACAGCTCCCCGATGCTGTCCCGCATCGATTGGTGCAGTCCTCCTTCTTCTATGGATTTAACCTGCTGCTCCAACTGCTCTTTTCGGGCCAAGAGTTTTTGTTTGAAATGCACCAGTTTTGCTTGCTCCATTAAACTGCACCTCCAGGGCATCCTAATACCGTTCCATTACCAAGCGCACTAGTTCGGCAATGAAATCGCCGATTAAAGGCAGATTTAACAAAACCAATCGCTGCAGGAGATATAAGACCACAGCACCCAAAACGGTAAAACCCACGGCCGCCCCCAGACCCCTGGCCAGGCCCGCCAGGAAATTAACCTTCCACAGCCGCTTGGGATCATGCAGCATCTCCACGTATTCGGCCAAGCGCAAACTCTCCATCCTGTTGATTAATTCTTCCGTCTTCTCCTGAAGCTTCTCCAAGGAAGTTTTCACGGCCTCCCCCACCCCAGTTCGCTATAATAACAGTCTTACCGGATCGCCGGTTTTTAATAAGGCACCGTTGGCCTCGTCGGTATCCAAGTGTAATTCCAGGCGGTACCGGCTGCTCACTCGCACCGCCACCTCCCCGAAAATGACACCCCGCGGTCCTTCCACCTGAGCGCTGATCACCGCGCCGTGCTCCAAGCCCCACTCTTCCGCCAGGCTCGAAGGCAGGTGGAGATGGCGCGCGGCAATGATCAGCCCCCGGGACAGGTGTAGCAGTCCCTTAGGACCGATCACGGTAATGCCCGGCGTCCCATCCAGCTCCCCTGATAACCGGACCGGGGGACGGACACCCAAGCGATAGCTGTCTGTCACGGATATTTCCACCTGACTCTCCTTGCGCACTGGGCCGACGACCCTGACCCCTTCGATGACCCCTTTCGGTCCCACCAGAGCCACCACTTCCCGGCCGGCAAATTCCCCGGGCTGGCTCAACTCCTTGGCAGGCACAAGTTGGTAGCCTTGGCCGAACAGGACGGCCAGGTCCTCCGGTGATAAATGAATGTGACGGTTGGAAATCCCGACGGGAGCATACACAGGTTCTGTATACTGCTTTCGTCTTGCGGCAGGCGCTGCCAGGACCAGTTCCGCCATGGGCATCTCCTTTCAAAAATACTGTCTTAATATATTATTCTGTCTCCGTTCTTGAACCACCCATGGAAATATTAAACAAAAAAACCGGCTTGAACAGCCGGTCTTTTTAAGCCAGTTCTTTGAGAATGCCTGCGCAGCGGGCACAGAGGGTAGGATGTTCCGTATGAGTGCCCACCGTGGCACTGTAATTCCAACAGCGCTCGCACTTGCCGTGGCTGGAGGGAGTGACCTTAACCTTTACTCCTTCCAGCTCTTCCGACACGAAGATGCCTTCCGGTGCTTCCTCACCTGCTTCATGCACCCTGACCTCGGACACGATAAACAAGGTGGCTAGAACTTCTTGGGCCGGCAGGACAAAACCATACCACTGTTTCGACAGGTAGAGGTCCACTTCCGCCTCCAAAGAGTTGCCGATGGCTTTACCCTGGCGTGCCATTTCCAGTGCCTTGGCCACCTCTCCTCTCAGGTCCAGGAGCTTGTTCCACTTTTGTTCCAGGGCCTCATCCAGGTAGGCCGGGTTAACTTCAGGCATCGAGGTGAGCTGGACGCTCACGGGCGCATCGGCAGGCTTGGGCATGTACTGCCAAATCTCCTCCGTCGTAAAAGCCAAAATCGGTGTCAGGAGCCGCACCAGGGCATGGATGGTCTCATACAGCACCGTCTGGGCCGCCCGTCTCGCTTTCGCCCGGGGCGCCAGGACGTACAAGCGGTCTTTACAAATGTCCAAGTAGAGGGCACTCATATCTACGGCACAGAAGTTATGGATGCTGTGAAAAACCGCATGAAACTCATAGGCGCGATACGCATCCGTCACCCTCTTGATGAGCTTGTGCAGCCTCAACAGGGCAAAGCGGTCCAGTTCGGACATCTCCTCGTAAGGCACCCGGTCCTTCTCCCAGTCAAAATCAGCCAGGTTCCCAAGAATAAAACGGCAAGTATTCCTGATTTTCCGGTAGGCGTCCGTCATTTGCTTGAGGATGTTAGGCGACACGGCCATATCCTTGCGGTAATCCGCCGAGGCCACCCACAAGCGCAGGATATCGGCTCCCATCTGCTGGATGACCTCCAGGGGATCAATGCCGTTGCCTAACGACTTGGACATTTTTCTTCCTTGCTCATCCACCACGTAGCCATGGGTCAAAACGGAACGGTAGGGGGCTTGACCCCGGGTTGCTACCGCCGTCGACAAGGAAGAGTTGAACCAACCCCGGTGCTGGTCGCTGCCTTCTAAGTACATATCGGCAGGCCAATCCAATTCCGGCCAGACTTCCAGGACAGCGGCATGACTGGAGCCGGAATCAAACCAGACATCCATCGTATCCGTTTCTTTTCTGAAGCTGGTACCCTGGCACTTGGGACACCGGAACCCGGCAGGCACCAATTCTGCCGTTTCCTTGGCAAACCAGATATTGGAACCGTGTTCCCGGAACAGTTGTTCCACGTGGCTGATGGTTTCGTCGCTGATGACGGCTTCGCCGCAATCCTCGCAGTAGAAAATCGGAATGGGCACCCCCCAAATCCGCTGCCTGGAGATACACCAGTCGCTCCGGTCGGCCACCATGTTATAGATGCGCTCTTCACCCCAGGCCGGGATCCACTTCACTTCCCGGATAGCCTTCAATGCTTCCTGGCGGAACCCTTCAATGGAGGCGAACCACTGCTCGGTGGCCCGGAACATGATCGGGTGCTTGCAGCGCCAGCAGTGGGGATACTGGTGCGCAATCTGGCCGTGCTGGAGAAGTGCTCCTTGGTCCGCCAAAGCCTTAATCACGGCTTTGTTGCACTGGTTGGTATCCAGCCCGGCAAAGGGGCCGGCTTCGGCCGTGAAAACCCCCTTATTATCCACCGGGGAGATAATGGGCAGGTTGTAACGACGGCCTACTTCATAGTCTTCAATACCGTGACCCGGCGCCGTATGCACGCAGCCGGTACCTTGTTCTAAAGTGACATGTTCTCCCAGGATGACCAGGGAATCCCTCTCCAGCAGCGGGTGCCGGCAAACCACCAGTTCCAGTTCCTGGCCGGAAAACTCCTTGAGTTCCCCTTGCACTTCCACGCCGGTCACCTGGACGAACTGTTCTTTCAGTTCCTTGGCCACCACCAAATTCCCCCGGTTCGTGGCCAGCAAGACATACTTGTAATCCGGGTGGAGGCAGATGGCCACGTTGGCCGGGATTGTCCAGGGAGTTGTTGTCCAGATGACGAAATAAGTGTCCCCTTCGGACAGGATACCTTTCCCGTCGATTACCGGAAATTTAACGTAAATGGAATGAGAAGTCTTATCATGGTATTCAACTTCCGCTTCCGCCAGGGCCGTTTGGCAATCGGCACACCAGTACACGGGTTTCAGGCCCCGGTAGATAAATCCTTTCCTGGCCATGTCCCCGAAAACCCGGATCTGCCTGGCTTCATACTCCGGGGAGAGAGTCAAGTAAGGATCCTCCCACTTACCCCGCACCCCCAGGCGCTTGAACTGCTGTTTCTGGATTTCCACATACTTCATGGCATATTCGGCGCATTTATTGCGGAACTCCACCGGGTGTACTTCATCCCGCTTCAAGCCAATGTTCTTGATGGCTTGCTGTTCGATGGGCAGCCCGTGGGTATCCCAGCCGGGCACATAGGGGGCATCGTAACCGGCCATGGAGTAAAACTTGACGATGAAGTCCTTCAAGACTTTGTTAAAGGCCGTCCCTAAATGGATATCCCCGTTAGCATAGGGAGGGCCGTCATGGAGAATGAATTTAGGCTTGCCCTGGTTCTGCTCCTGCACCTTTTGATAAATGTCAATCTCTTCCCAGAACTTCAGGATCTCAGGTTCACGCTGCGG
>DULZ01000069.1 GCA_012840125.1 Clostridia bacterium
AGAGCGAGGGAGCTCGAGGAAGAACGCCGACCTCTGAGCACCTTAAGGTGCGAATGGGAGGCGTCCGAGAGCGACCGAGCTCATCCCCAAATAGGGCTCCTTGCAGCCGGCGATTAACACCGAACGCTAGAGTAACAGATGGTAAACAAGCTAGGGTTGGCGCCTAGCCAACCCTGTTTTGCGAGGCGGTCAGGAGAAGCTTCCGCGCCTCTTCCACCCCCGTGCCTTCCACCGCACTGAAGACAATTAAGGGGGTGTCCTGATCCATCCCTAATTTATTTCTCACGACCTTAGCATGCTGCAGGTACCGGCCGCGGCTGATCTTATCCGCCTTGGTGGCAATCACCGCCGCATCCAGGTCATAAGCCTTGATCCACTCATGCATCTGCACATCATCAGCGGTGGGCTCATGCCGGATATCCACTAACTGCACGATAAAACACAACTGCTCCCGGTGGCGCAGGTAATCTTCGATCATGGCGGCCCAGCGCTGCTTTTCCGCTTGGCTCACCTTGGCAAAACCGTAACCGGGCAAATCCACCAGGTAAAAAGCATCATTGATTAGATAGAAATTCAAGGTCCTGGTTTTGCCCGGCTGGCTGCTGGTGCGAGCCAGGGACTTCCTGCCGGTGACGGCGTTGATGAAGGAGGATTTACCTACATTCGAACGGCCGACCAGGGCAATCTCCGGCAGCTCCCCTTTAGGGTACTGGCTGGGGTTCACGGCAGTGCATTTATAAGCAGCTGAGGTGATCTTCATTGTTCCTCCCGGACCAGCGCCTGTTCCAGCACTTCATCCAAGTGTTCCACCAGGTGAAACTTGAGTTTGCGCCTGATCTCAGCGGGGATTTCTTCCAGGTCCTTTTCGTTTTCCCTGGGCAGGATGATGTGCTGGATACCCACCCGGTGGGCGGCCAGTACTTTTTCCTTCACCCCGCCAATGGCCAGCACCCTGCCGCGTAACGTGATCTCCCCGGTCATGGCTACGTCCTTCCGCACCGGCCGGTTGGTCAGGGCCGAGGCTAAAGCGGTAGCCATGGTAATGCCTGCCGAAGGACCGTCTTTAGGAATAGCTCCTTCCGGTACGTGGATGTGAATATCCATGGTTTCATGGAAATCCTCCGGGATATTGAGCTCCTCGGAACGGGAGCGCAGGTAGCTCAGCCCGGCATAAGCCGATTCCTTCATCACATCGCCCAGTTGACCGGTGAGGGTCACTTTGCCCTTGCCGTTTAATAGGGTGGCTTCCACCGCCAGGACGTCGCCGCCGAATTCCGTCACTGCCAGCCCCGTGGCTACCCCCACTTCGTTATGCTTCTCCGCCTGCCGCTTGCGATAGCGGGGCATGCCCAGGTAGGTATCAAGGTTTTTCGACGTGATCTTTCCGGCAGTGACTTTCTTGGCTACAATATCCCTGGCCGTTTTCCGGCAGACCGTGGCAATCTGTCGTTCCAGGTTCCGCACCCCCGCCTCACGGGTGTATTCCCGGATGATTTTTCTCAAGGCGTTGTCGGAGACGGTAAGCATGTCATCTTTCAAGCCGTGCTCCTGCATCTGCTTCTTCAGCAAATGACGCTTGGCGATTTCCAGCTTTTCCTCTTCCGTATAGCCGGAAATCTGGATGACTTCCATGCGATCCAGCAGGGGGCGCGGGATGGTATGGGTCACGTTAGCCGTGGTGATAAACAGCACTTTGGACAGGTCATAAGGGACTTCCAGGTAGTGATCGCTGAAAGAGTTGTTCTGCTCCGGATCCAGTACTTCCAGCAAGGCCGAGGACGGGTCCCCGCGAAAATCGCTGCCCAGTTTATCGATTTCATCCAGCAGGAAAACCGGGTTGCGGGTGCCGGCATTTTTCAGCCCCTGGATAATCCGGCCGGGCATGGCGCCCACATATGTTCTCCGGTGTCCCCTGATTTCCGCTTCATCCCGCACACCGCCCAGGGACATCCGCACAAACTTCCTCCCCAGGCAGCGGGCAATGGACTTGCCCAGTGAAGTTTTGCCGACACCGGGGGGACCGACAAAACAAAGAATGGGGCCCCGGATTTTCGGTGCCAGCTGCCGGATGGCCAGGTACTCCAGGATGCGGTCCTTGACATCCTGCAGACCGTAATGATCCTCATCCAGGATCTTTTCAGCCGCATGGATATCCAGCCGGTCCCGGGTTTCTTTGGACCAGGGGACGGACAACAGCCAGTCCAGGTAATTCCGGACCACGGTGGCTTCCGCCACCATGGGAGGCATCTTTTCCAAACGCTCCAGTTCTTTTAAGGCTTTTTCCTCCACCGCCTTCGGAAGCTTGGCTTTCTCGATCTTTTCCCTCAGCTCGTCGACTTCCGCAGCTTTTTCGTCCTTTTCGCCCAGTTCTTTCTGAATGGCTTTCAACTGTTCTCTTAAATAGTATTCCTTCTGGGTTTTCTCCATCTGGCGGCGTACCCTGGCACTGATCCGTCTTTCCAGCTCCAGGATTTCCATCTCATTGGTAAGAATCTGCAGCAGCTTTTCCAAGCGCTCTTTGATGTCAATGGCCTCCAGGATCTCCTGCTTGTCCGACAGCTTCAAGATTAAATGGGAGGCAATAACATCGGCCAGCCTGCCCGGCTCTTCGATGGCCACCACCGCCATCACCGTTTCCGGCGGGATCTTCTTGCTGACCTTGACATACTGCTCAAAAAGCTCCCGCAGATTACGCACCAGCGCTTCAATTTCCAGGGTCTTTTCATAGGTCTCACCGGGAATCTCCACTTCCACCCGCATCACCGGGTCGGTTTCCAAAAGGCGCGTAATCCTGGCTCTGGTAAGTCCTTCTACTAAAACCCTGATGGTGCCGCCCGGCAATTTCAGCAGCTGCTTGATCTCGGCCACGGTCCCTATTTGGTAGACATCATCTAAATCAGGTACGTCCACCTGAGCATCTTTCTGCATCACCAGTAGAATTTCCCGGTCGCTGTTCATGGCTTCATCAATGGCGTTGACCGAGCGATCCCTTCCCACATCCAAATGAATGACCATATTCGGAAAAACAAGTAATCCCCTTAAAGGCAAAAGAGGCAGCTCTCGTACTTCGGCGGCGTTCCTTGCCATTTCACCTGCACCTCCTGACTACGCTAACATCCGTTATTGTTCCTATAGTTCACACCCGGTATTCTTATCAAAGGAAGACAAAACCCCGATTGGCAATGCAGTCCGCTTAAATACAAAAAACCGCTGGTAACGGCGTCCATGGTACAGTCTTCCACTCTCTGTAGTACTAGTCTAAAAGAAATCCATCTATTTTGCAAGCCACAACAACAAGAAAGGCCCCGCCGTTTCCGGCCGGGCCGCCGGTTCATCACCGGTGCCCCACCGCCGGAAACCGGCGAGACCCTCGTTTTCACTTATGGCTTACTTGCAAGCTGGCAGAACCCATGGCGCTTAAGAGTTCCGTGCCAACCCGCCGTCCTTCCCCAACGGCGGTCAAGGTTTCCGCCGGCAGGGCACCCTTGATGACCTCTTCCAGCCTTTCCACCGGCACCACCTTTATGTCCGTCATCCTGGTAAACAGATCTTGCCAGTTATCTTTTGGGATAAACACCTTCTTCACTCCCGCCTGCCGGGCCGCTTCCACCTTCGCCACGATGCCGCCGACCGGCTTCACCTCACCGCGGATGGATACCTCACCCGTCATGGCCACCTTGTTATCCACCGGCAGTTCCTTGATAGCGGAATAAATGGCCGTGGCAATGGTTACTCCCGCCGACGGGCCGTCCACGGGCACTCCGCCCGGGAAATTCACATGAATATCATAATCCCTGGGGTCCACATCCAAATTGCGGCGGAGAATGGTCAGCACGTTTTCCACGGATTCCCGGGCCATGCTCTTACGGCGGATCCGCCTGCCGTCACCGGAACCCATCTCCTCTTCTTCCACCACCCCGGTGACCACCACTTTACCCTGGCCCTTGGCCACGGGAATCACCGTGGCTTCCAATTCCATCAGCATGCCCATATTGGGGCCGTAGACGGCCAACCCGTTCACCAATCCCACCTGCGGCTGGGGACGAATTTTCTTTTCCGGGCGGGGAGAATACTGCCCGCTGTGGATGACCCACTCCACATCTTCTTTGGTAATCTGGTGGCGGCCTTCCGTTTGGGCCAGCCCCGCCGCAATTTGGATGATATTCACCGCTTCCCGGCCGTTGGTGGCGTATTTCCCCACCACTTGCACCGCTTCTTCCACAATGTCAAAGTTCACCTTTTTGGCGGCATTCCGGGCGATCACCATGATTTCTTCAGGTAGCAGGGCCCGGAAGAACACTTCCATGCAGCGGGAACGAATGGCCGGGGGAATGTGTTCCGGCAGGCGGGTGGTAGCCGCTACCAGGCGAAAGTCCGCCGGGAGCCCGTTTTGAAAGATGTCGTGGATGTGCTTGGGGATGTTGGTGTCTTCCGAACTGTAATAGGAGCTTTCCAGCAATACTTTCCGGTCTTCCAGCACTTTTAACAGTTTATTTATCTGGATCGGGTGCAGCTCCCCGATTTCGTCAATGAACAGAATACCCCCGTGGGCCTTGGTCACGGCGCCCGGCTTGGGCTGCGGAATCCCGGCCATGCCCATGGCCCCTGCGCCTTGATAGATGGGATCGTGAACGGAACCGATCAGGGGATCGGCAATACCCCTTTCATCAAATCTGGCGGTGGCCCCGTCAACTTCCACAAACTTGGCGTCTTCGCGGAAGGGGGAATCAGGGTTTTTCTTTGCTTCCTCCAATACCAAACGGGCAGCCGCCGTCTTGCCGACCCCGGGGGGCCCGTAGATGATCACGTGCTGGGGATTGGGGCCGCAGAGGGCCGCCTTCAAAGCCTTTAACCCGTCTTCCTGCCCGATGATTTCATCGAAGGAGGTGGGACGGGTTTTCTCATTGAGGGGTTCAGTTAAGCGGATCTGCCGCATTTTTTCGAGCTTTTCCATTTCCTTGCGGGATTCTCTTTCGATGGCGATCCTGTTCCCTTGCTGGCTTTTTAGGAGATTCCAGAAGTACAACCCGATCACGATGGCAAAAAAGACCTGGATAAACCCCAGGATCCCGCCGAGACCGGAAGAGTAATTGATCATCGTACTCCTCCCTTTCCTCATGTTCCTCAGTTACATAGTATCTCCAGCAAGGGTAATTTTATCCGCAAAAGGCGGCCCCGAATTGCGGGGGCCGCCCAGATTTGCCGGCTTAACTACATCTTTTCCAAGCTAGACAGTACCTGCAAGACCTCATCTCCGAGATGAAATAATAGATGGTATCGCCTTAATTGTGGTCTTTGCAATTTCAGTATGTACGACATATTCTTGTACGGCTAAACAAATAAAGCTCCAAACAAGACCCCGCCGGCTCCCTGCTTGGCACCGGACAGGGGCAGGGCGACGGTCACGATATAACGGCCGGAAAGAGAAGATATGTAAACTTGGGAAACAGCATCCTTACCCGCCAAGGCTTCTCTAAACCAGCGGCGGTAAAAAAAGTTTACCCCTTTGGCGGCCTCGTTGGTGGTGGCCAGGACGTTGCCTTTAGGGTCAGCCACCGTTAAGGACTCAAAGCCGGGGAACTTCCCCTGGGCCGCTGCCAGCACGGCAGGCATGCTGTGGGGTCCCGCCTTTATGACTTCACTGCTCAAGTTCCTTAAAAACTGCAGGGCCTGGTCTACGGACCTCTTTTCGTGCTCCAGCAGGTCCCTCGTCCCGCCCAGCTGCTGCACATAGCGATGCATGTCGTTGGCCATGCGGTTCAGCTTTTCCCCGTTTTGATTTACGGTTTCCAAAGCCGCCCGCTGCTCTTCGGTACCGGCGGCTACTTCCTCCACCACGGCCACGTTGGACTGGGCCACCGCCGCTACTCCCTGGGCCATGTTCTGCACATCTTCCGCCGCCGCAGCCTGCATCTGGCTTAATTCCCTGATATGGGTGACGGCACCGGCGATGCGCGTCAACTTTTCGATACTTTCCTCCAGCCGTTCCCTGGCATCCTTGGCTTCTTTAATGTTCACATCGGTATTTCCCATGTTCCGGTGCATGGCCTGTGCTAAGTGAACGATCTCATCCCCAATGACCTGGGCCGTGGTTTTAATCTGCTGCACGGTCTGGGAGGAGGTTTCGGCCAGCACCTTCACTTCCTCAGCTACCACAGCAAAACCCCGGCCGTATTCCCCCGCCCTGGCTGCTTCAATGGCCGCGTTCAACGCCAGCAGGTTTGTTTGCTCGGCAATGTCTTGTACCACATCCACAATTTCGCCAATCTTATTGGCCTCTTTCTCCAGCTTCCCGAATTTGCGAATAGATTCTTGCAAAAGGTAGGAGGTTTCCTCGATGCTGCTTACCAGCTGGGTCATCAACTGCTTCAAGCCGGTGAAATCCTTTTTCAAATCCTCCAAATATGCATGGGATGCATCAACTTGGGCATTAACATTGGCCGCAGAGGTATGGACTTCCTCCGCATTGGCCAGCATCTCTTGCACCGAAGCCGATTGCTGCTCCGCGCCGGAGGCAATCCCGGTCATGGCATCGGAGATTTCCTTGGCTGAAGCCGTCAGTTCAGCGGTATGGAGGGCCAATTCCTCCGCAGCCAGGAAGACCTGCTCCGACACGGTATAAAACTTGCCGATAGATCCCCTGACATGCTGCACCGCTTGTTCGAGGGCTTGGGAAAGGACCCCGAATTCCGCAACCATACCGGTTTTACTCTGGTAGTCCAGTTTTCCTAATGCCACCGATTTTAACTGGGACATCATATCTGCCAGGGGCCTTAAGGATATGGAGTAAATTAAATAGGAAAGAATCATCACCGCCAGCTGCAGACCAATTAACAGGATCATGCTGCCGGCCCCTAAACCGCCTTGCCGGGACAAATAGAAAACCGCCCCGGCACCGGCGCCAAACTGCAGTAACAGTAAAGCCAAGACCATCGTTTTTAACGATAGTTTTTTCACCAAACCAGCTCTCCCCTTTTGGCCACACTTGACAGCATGTCTAAAGGGAAGTGCCCCTTCCCTTTAGACTGCGTCAAACTGGCCTGCTTCGATTTTTCTAATCCTGGGCAAACCGATCAGGTTGTTGAATTCCTCAAACGGGATCATTTGATCCATCATTCCTTTAGTAGTTCCATCCCGCATCAACTCTTCCATCAACTTTTTCACCGCGGCCGCCGTCACATAAACCGATGCCGTCGGAAAGATCACTAGACTGAAGCCCATTTTTTCCAACTCGTCCGTGGTCAAAAGCGGTGTCCGCCCGCCTTCCACCATATTGGCCAACACCGGCACCTTGAAACTGGACGCAATGTATGCCAGTTCTTCCCTGGTCTCCGGCGACTCGATGAAAATGACATCTGCACCGGCTTCCTCGTACATTTTCCCGCGCTCCACCGCTGCCTCGATCCCATGGATGGTCCTGGCATCGGTGCGAGCGATAATCACCAGATCCTTATCCCGCCTGGCCGCCACGGCCGCTTTAATCTTGAGGACCATTTCTTCCGCCGGGATCACCTGCCGGCCGGTCATATGGCCGCATTTCTTGGGCGACAGCTGGTCCTCCAACTGGATGGCGGCAGCGCCGGCCTTTTCGTATTCTTGCACCGTCCGGATCACGTTGACCGCATTGCCAAAACCGGTATCGGCATCGCAAATCACCGGGATGCTGACGGCACCGGCAATATTGTTGACCCTGGTCAGCATTTCCGTCATGGTTAAAAGCCCCACATCCGGCTGTCCCAGGTGACTGGCCGCCTGGCCGTACCCGGTCATATATACGGCATCAAAACCTACATATTCTATAATCCTGGCTGCCAGCGCATCATGGGCCCCTGGAGCGACTAGAATTTTGCTGTCTTCCAACAATTGCCTTAACCTTTTGCGTACACTCATGGTGCGACATCTCCTCTCCTGCTGAAAATGGTTTTCGCCAAGGATAATGCTTCGTCAGGATACACTCCGGCCAAGATACCGGTGGCGTACATGAGATAATTCTTATCGATGACGATTTCCGGTGCTGTGGGAATGAGCGAAAACCCCGGTTTCTCCAGCGCCTTGCGGATGATCCTCTCCGCCCGTTCCGGCTCGGAATGGGTAAAGATGCCTCCGACGGCGATCACTTTCTTCACTTTGCGCAGGTCCCTACCTACCGGCGTACCGGGAACAATGCCCATGACCGGGTCGTGTTCCTGGGAAATAAAGCCGGCATGGCGTTTCAAGGCCACCTCTACGGCAGCAATGGCTAAAGCCTCGTCAAATAAAACTTCTTCTTCCCGGCAAGCAACGTGATCGGGGTTAACTTCTAAGTAATTGGTATAGGCCAGGAGTTTTTCTTCATAATGCTCGCCGGTAAGACCAACCTTTTCCAACAGGCGCTTCACGCCCACGGTCTCGACAATTCCTTTCGCGCTGACGCGCAGGCCTAGATTGCCTTCCACCGTCCGGTAGGAAGTCTGCTTTTCGTTATGAACCACCAAGCCCTTTTCCTCATCGGGCACAGCCGCCAGAGAAGGCAGGATGGAATGGACATCCGTCGTGGCCCCGCCTACATCGACCACTACCAGATCCCCTGTGCCCTCCAGGTTAGGGGTACCGAGGGCCAAGAGCTCCGCACCCAACAGCACTGCACCGGGCGTCGGGGTAACCCGGCCGTCGGAAACCACCTCCAGCAGTTTGTGCAATCCTTGGGCTTTGGTGATTTGCCTGATGAACTGTTCATGGATGGCCTGCCTGGCCGGCTTCACCCGCAACTCATGGATGGTGGGCATCACATTGGGTACCCGGATGCAGTGCACATTGTGACTCTTCAGCACCGCTTCCACTTTGGGCTGGGCGGCAATGTTGCCGGCGATAATGACCACGGCCTTGACCCGGCTGGCGGTAATAACCCCGGCATTTTCCAGCAGGGACTCCTCGTCGCCGCCGTCGGTGCCGCCGGCCAGCAGGATAATATCCGGGTTAATCTCCCGCAACACCTGCACCTTGTATTCATCAGGATCCTCGTGGGAGACAATCTCCAGCACCCGGGCCCCGGCATTCATAGCCACTTCTTTGGCGGCTTTCGCCGTCACCCTGGGCATGTAACCCATGGCCACCATCCTCAGCCCTCCGGCGGCGCTGCTGGAGGCATAAGTCTCCTGGGGAACCTCCCCGGCGCCGACGGGCATCAGGTTGTATCTCGCGTTGCTTAAACCCTCGGTGATGTTTTTCACCGTGGTCGGTGCCTGGGACCGGCCCAGGAAGGCCAGCCCTTCTCCCCTTTTCTCGAACAAGGCGAGCTTGGTGTAGGTACTTCCTACATCATAGACGTAGATATAGCGCTTTTCCTGAACACTGGTCATAGGCAAACTCCTCTACCTTCAAGGCATCCTAAATTTTATTCAGCGGCACGTACACGTAACCGTCCATAATCCGCCTGGCCGTCCGCCCAAAAGCGGCCCTCTTCAAGACCACTTGCCCATCCCGGGTTTCCGTCTCTACTTCAATTTCCAAAACCCCGGCCGGGTGGCCGATCCGCACCCGGGCGTCCTGGGAGGCACAGGCTTCATGCACAATGGTGCCCGGAATTTTGGCTGCCGCACCGGTGCAGGTAGTGCCGGTACCGGCATAGGTTTTGTGCATCACCTGCATGAACATTAACCGGGACACCAGGTCCACGTCCCCCGCGGCAATTTCCTTACCGGTGGTAAATGACTTGTAGGACTGGGGCGGGGAGACAAAGGCCAGCATCGGGAAAGCCGGAGATTTCAAGGTGGCTTCTTCTTCCGTGGCGGCCATGCCGATCAGCACCGCCGTTTTCGCCCGGATGGTTTCGAGAATCTGTCTCATCTTCGCATCCCCGTCGATTTCCGCCGGTGTTTCCGTACCTTTCAAGCCCAAATCCGAGGCCCGCACGAAGACCATGGGATTGGCCACATCCACCACCGAGATTTCGATTTCCCCTACTCCTTCCACGTACATCACATCTTTTACATTACCTGTCGGCAGCATCTTCCCGGTGGCGGCTCCCACCGTACCGGCGAAATCCATCATGATCTTGGCCCCGGTCCCGGGCACCCCGGCAATGGCGTAGTCCCCCATCACTTGGGCCTTACCGTCTTTCACCGGCACCTCCGCCACCAGGATTTTGCCCGTGTTGGTGTTATAAATGCGGACTTTGGTCACCGGCTCCACCGCTCTTACCAGTCCTTCATCGATGGCAAAGGGTCCGACTCCGGAAGAAATGTTGCCGCAGTTGCCGGAGTAGTCCACCAGCGCTTTATCGATGCTGATTTGTCCGAAAGTGTAGTCTACATCTGCATCGGGGCGGCTGGAGGGGCCCACGATGGCCAGCTTGCTGGTGAGGGGATCGGCCCCTCCCAAACCGTCGATTTGCCGGACGTCGGGACTGCCGAAAATACTCAGGATCAGCTTGTCTCTTTTCTCTTGGTCTTTCGGCAGGTCATTTTCGTGCAGGAAAATGCCCTTGCTGGTACCCCCGCGCATAATCGTGCAGCGTATCATGATCTGCTCCATTTAGTTCAGCTCCTCCAGTTTCTTCTCTACCCATTTCACCACATCGTCAGGATCGGTACCCGGCCCGAAAAAGGCATCGACACCTAAGAAACCGGCACCTTCGGTCTTGATTTTCTCTTCAAACATGGCGTGCTCTTCTTCTTTCTCCGCAATCCGCCCGCCGGCGATCACCAGGGTTTGTTCTTCCAGCCCCAGGGCTTTGAGCCGCTGCCTCACCCGCGGGAACAGCTCCAAGCCCAGGCCCAAGAGGTTGCTGACGCCCACAATCCTGGCTTTGGCTTCGGCGGCCACTTCCGCCACGGTTTCCGGGATATTCATGCCCCTTAAGAAGACCACTTCAAAACCTGCTTTTTCAAAGGCTTCCTTGATCATGTTGATGCCCACCACATGAGCGTCGGCCCCCACCGTGGCCAGCACGATCTTGGCCTCTTTGGTGACCTTCGGTCCCTCCGGCACCGGAACCTGAGCCTTGGTAAAGGCTAGTTTCGCCGGGTCCACCTTGGCGGGACCGTAGCCGGGAATATATCTCCTGATACCGTCCTGATCCCGGTGGGTTTTCACACCTCTCTTCAGGTCCCAGCCGCCTGCCCTTGGCGCGTCCAACACGCCCCCTTTACCGGCGGCTACGATCAATTCAACCAACTCTTCCGGCTCGTACTTCATCCAGAAATCCGGCGTGATGTCAGCCGGGGTGAGTTCCTCCTGCCGGTGCAGGGCTGCCCCCAGTACCGCCATGGCTTCGGCGATGATTTCTTCTTTCCGCTGCTGGATCTTTGGATCGTTGATTTCTATCCCTGCCACCCTCTCAAAAACGTCTTGAGTGGCCATGATGGCTTTCGCCATGGAATTGCCCGTCGGTATCCCAACAGACTCGGCTGCTTTTGGACGGTAGAAATCAGCCCCGCCCAGTTTAGCGCTGATGGCCATGCGGGCAAAGTGGGCCTGCTCTGCGATCAAATCCGGCGGCGGATCCTGGAAGGTCTCCGGCACCACAATGAGATGCTCGCTCCACATGCATTGTCTAAAGGCCTGCATGACGGCCAGGTCGGCCAACAAGTTGATGCCGCCCACGTTCATCTGGAGGCTGGCCAGTTCCCTGGGCAGGCCCGCCAGTACCGCCAAACCTTCGGCCAAGAGGCACATGGCCAGGGCCATGCCGTCGGTGCCTTCGATATTGTTCAAGTGTTTATGGGAATCTATCTGAACAAAAATGTTATTCTCGCCGCAAATTTGTAAAGCTTTAAAGCCGTTCAGGACTTTGGTCTTGTAATCGTGGATGCCCCGCCCGCCGAAATGCACGTGAATCACCGGTCCGATATCCGTCCCGTCAAAACCGGCCAAGAAAGCATTGAGAATGGACAGGTGCGGCGTATCCCCGGTGGCGTTGATCCGGATAGGATGCACCGCTCCGCCGCCTAAAGCCACAAACTCCCTTTCGCCCCTGGGCGTAATGCCTCCCTTGCCCCGGGATTGGATAATCAGCTCCTCCCCATCCAGGGGGTCAATATGGCGGGTGGCTTCCGCGTGCACGAAGTGAAACATGGTAATCCCCAGTTTCTCCGCCATCTCGTACATGGCTTGGGATTCCCGGTAGGTTTCCTCAGCGGTATTCCGCCCCAAAATCGGGTTCATCACCGGGATCCCGGTCTCCCTGGCTTTCCGTCCCAGCTGGGCGATCCGGTGACCCCCTCTTTCCACCCCGTGCACAACTCTCGGATAGGGGGCCGGCAAGCCTTTGACGGAACCGTCTTTACTTACCACCGGCATCTCCACGCCGAACACCCTGGCGTAGGCCTGCACCCGGTCGTAATCCTCTATAATGATTTGCATTGTTTTTTCCTGCATTACGGTAACACCTCCTCAGACGCTATGCCCAGCTGTTTCCTGATCCTATTAATCAAGCCGCCTGCGGCCAGAGTTTCCATCACGTTTTGTGACAACGGCTGGGCCTGTACCACCATGCCGGTATGAGGAAGAAGGATTTGTCCTTTTTTCAGGTCCGCCTCGATGACGTCACCTTGTGTAACATAGGGCAGGAGATCCGCCACCAGCACCGGCAGCCCGATATTGACCGCATTCCGCCGGAAAATCCTGGCAAAGGAAGCAGCGATGACCAAGGATACGCCTGCTTCTTTTAAAGCCACCGGCGCCTGCTCCCGGCTGGAACCGCAGCCGAAATTCCTCCCGGCGACAATGATGTCCCCCGGCTGCACCCGGGCCGCAAAATCAGGCTGGGCGCTGCCGGCCAGGGCGTACTCCCGCAGCTTGTGCCGGGGCGCCGCCATGGCATAACCGGGTAAAATCTGGTCGGTATCGATGTCATGGTCAAAGACCCATATTTTCCCTTTGATTTTCCAAGCAAAACTCATTGCCCATTACCCCCTACCGGCTCAATCGTCCCCGGGACCACAATATGCCCGGCTACCGCACTTTCCGCCGCCGTCCTGGGAGAGGCCAGGTAGACTTGGGCCTTCTTATGCCCCATCCGGCCGGGGAAATTGCGGTTGGTGGTGGAAACGACCACATCATCTTCCGCCGCCAGCCCCATATGAGCCCCGAAACAAGGACCGCAGCCCGGGTTGGTAACAATGACACCGGCCCGGCGGAATAATGCCGTTAAACCTTCCTTTTCCATCTCGGACAGCACTTGCTCCGAGGCAGGTACCACCAGCATGGTCACACCGGGATGCACCTGCCGGTCTTGCAATACTGCCGCCGCCACCCGCATGTCACTCAAGCGCCCGTTGGTGCAGCTGCCGATGACCACTTGGGTGATTTTCGTCCCAGCCACTTCCGCCACCGGCTTCACATTGCCGGGGGAATGGGGACAGGCCACGCTGGGCGATAAAGTTGACAGATCGATGACATAGGTCTCTTTCACGGTGCCAATGTCATCCTCTGCCGCAAACAAGCTGATCATGGCCCCCATCTCGATGCCCATGTTGGAAATGGTCATCTTATCATCCAGGGACATGTTTCTCACCGCGGCCCCGGTGTAAACCACGGCTTTATCAGTGAAACCGTCGGTACCGAAACGGCCGATCAGGTGCAAGATCACGTCTTTGGCATAGACACCGGGCGGCAGTTCTCCTGTCAAGCGGATCTCATAGGTCTCCGGCACTTCCAGATCCAGCTTTCCTGTAGCCATCGCCGCCGCCAATTCCGTCGCCCCGACGGCAATGGCCACCGCCCCGTAAGCGCCGGCGGTGCAGGTATGGGAGTCGGCCCCCACCACGATACGGCCCGGCGCCACCCGGTGTTTTTCCGCCACCACTTGGTGGATAACTCCCTGGGCCCGGTCATAGAGGATGACGCCAAAATCCTGCTGGAATCTTTTCACGCTGTTGTGTAGGGTTTTTGCTTCCACCGTGGCCGCAGGGATGATATGGTCAAAGACAAAAACCACTTTCTGCGGGTCGAAGACCCGGTCCACGCCTATTTTCTTAAATTCTTCAATGGCCATGGGACCGGTCACGTCATGGGCCACCACCAGTTCCACATTGACCGTAATGTCCTCACCGGGAGCCACTTCCCTCAAACCGGCGGCTGCCGCCAAGTATTTTTCAATGATATTCATGAGTCCCTTCACCTCTACTCCTCAATCCGTCACCACGATGCCAAGCTCTTGCGCCGCTTTTAAAGCTTCATCTTTGGAGGGCATGGCATCCCGGATGGCAATGCGCCCGCCGCCCCGGTTCAGGCTCTCCACCATGGAACTCCGCTCTGTGGCCATGACCGTAATCCTCTGCAGCTGCGGCTCATCCACTTCCTTGACCTCAACCTCGATACCCGCCGCTTTCACTTTATCCATGACCTGATGATACATCTGCCCGTCGCCAGTGTGGGCCCCGAAACAGGCTCCCATCAAAATACCGGGCAGGTTGATGCCCCGGCGGGCGAAAAGCTCCGGGTACAACTCGACCACCACTTTGGTCACGGTGCCCCTGGCCAGGTAGTGAGCTACCCGGGCAGCGTTCGTCGGCGAACCCACCGCCTGGCTGCTGCCCCCCACCACCGCTGGGCCGAAGGGTTTGACGATGGGATTGGCCTTGCCGGCCAGCTCCCGCATTTTCTCCCGGGCCCCTTGCACCGTTTCTTCCGCCAAGGCTTTCTCCTTGCTCTTGATCTCCGGGCTGATATAGGCTTCCACGGCGGCGTTGGTTTTGAAAAAGGCTCGCATGTACCGGTTGACCACGGGAACCACGTGCTTGGCAGACACGGTATGGATTTCCGCAGCCATGGCGATCATGACATCCGCCGGCACCAGGACGGGAATACCGGTATGCACCGCTAACCCGGCGGCCAAATTGCCCATCAAAAGGGCACCGCAGATATGGGTGGCACACAATCCCGCCACCATCACCCGCGGCGTGCAGGGGTTAGCGATGGTGGGTGACACGGCGAGTGTAATCGCCCTTTCCACGGCGGCGGCACTGCCGTCCTTCAGCTCCACGAAGGCCGCAGCCGTAGCCGCCGCTCCGGCCCCAAAGCCTTCCATGTTGCAGCCGGTGGAAACTTTACCTTCCCGGAAAATGGTACCTACTTTCAGCATGGCGGCCGCCGCCTGGAGGGCTTTTTCCTTCGGGTAGCACTCCAGCATGGCTCTGAACAGGCCGGTATAAGGGCAGGAATCCCCCGTCCCGGCACAGGGCTCCAGTCCAACGGAATGGTTGCCGATTTGGGCCGCCACAGTGTAAACTAAGGCTTTATTCAGAAAGTCGTCTCCCACAATTTTCTTGGCAAAATCGTTCTCGGCCAGCTCCCTGGCGGTTTCCCCCATGAGGAAACTCTTGCCGGAGGTGAGCCCGATCTCAATGGCGGACAGGTTATGCTGGAAAGCCCCTTCCACTTGAGCCAGCACTTCTTCCCGGGACAAATCTTCTTCGTACATCGCTTCCGCGATCACCACCTCACTGAAAGACAGCCCCAGCTGTTCCGCCAGTTCCACGGTTTCACTGATGGTCAGTGCGCCCAGTTTATAAGCTTTTTCTTCAGCCAACCGGATCACTTGATCCAAGTTACTCTCCCTGGTCAACTTGTCCACTCCTTACCTCCACTCCCACTAGTTTTTCCCACAACTGTATCACCGCCGAGATGTCTTTCCGGCCCAGGCCGGCTGCCCTGGCGGTTTCATAAACCTGCTGCGCGCCGTTGGTCAGGTACAGGGGTACCTGCAGTTCCTTGCCCGTCTGCACGGCCAGCTCCAGGTCCTTATACTGCAGGTCAACGGCAAAACCGGGCTCAAAATTACCCTTAAGCACGAAGTTGGGTACCTTGGCTTGCAGCGCATAGCTGCTGCCGGAGCTCACGGAAATGATGTCATACAGGACCTCCGGTTTCAGGCCGCATTTCACCCCCAGCACCAGGGCCTCGGCCACCGCGGCCATGTTGATGCCCAACAACAGGTTGTTCACGATTTTGACGGCGTCGCCGCTTCCTACGGGCCCCACATGGTAGATTTTCTGTCCCAGCACTTCAAAGATGGCTCTCACTCGGGCCACCGTTTCCTCCGGCCCCCCAACCATGATGGTCAGAGTGCCTTTTGCGGCCCCCGCCACCCCGCCGCTGACCGGGGCGTCCAAGTAAGCCAAACCCAGCTTCTCCGCTTTAGCGGCCATGGCCCTGGTATCCCCCGGCGCCACACTGCTCATATCGATAATGATCGTGCCCGGTTCTGCTCCGGCAAAAACACCTCCGGGACCTTCCATGGTAGCCGCTACAATCTTGGCATTGGGCAGCATGGTAATCACCACGTCTTTACCCCTTGCCGCCTCGGCAGGTGATGCTGCCGCAGCAGCCCCAAGGGCCACCAGCTCGGATACGGCTTCTTGATTGATATCATAAACCGCCAGTTCGTAACCTGCGTTCAAAAGGTTGGTGGCCATGGGTTTGCCCATGGCTCCAACCCCGATAAAACCGATTTTCATCCTGCTTTCCCCCTGATAACCCTTTATCTTAAGCCGTCTTCTCCTTTTACTTCGTGTAACTGCAGCCCGCCAATCCGCGGTAAGGGCCTGCCGGAATCAGTCACCACCACGATCAAAACAATTTCATCGGCCCTGGGGGCATCCGGCACGCGGACTTCCATGGCGTCGTAATGGGAACGCACATAGCAGGCGTTTTTAAAGTGAAGAGGCACATCAATAGCGCAACCGGGATACCCTAATTTCTTCGCCGAGGGAATGATGGCTTTACCGCCACCCACATTTTCCCGCATGGGTTTGCCGAGGGCCGGGTGAAGCACGGCGGCACAATGTTCCAATTCTCCTTGTTCTCCCACCATGGCCGCTTTTCCGTAGCTGTGCACCTCTTCCGGCTTAATGCCTAAAGCGTCCACGGCCTTTTTGGTTAGAATGGCGCCAAGCTCTTCGCTCCACTTGTAGAGCAAGCTCAAGTCTTCTTGATAACGGCCCGCAAAGGGGTTCTTGAAAACAGCGACGGCCGCTGCCTTGCGTGTGGGTTGTACCAGCTTGGTAACCCCGTCACCATGGGTTTCTTCTACCACGGTATATATTTTTCTAATGGTTAAAGTCTCGTTGCTCATTGATCATGGCACCTCCACTTTTTACTTTGCCTGGTGCACAGGCATGATTTTATTTTTCCACCCTGCCGGTTCTACAGCCGTCAAGCCGCCGGTGCACACCACGGCAGCTACCAGCAGCTTCCGGCTGACAAATTCCCCGGCCATGGCTATCCCTTGCTGCAATGCTTTTTCATAGGTCTTTTCGTCCACACCCTCCACGGAAACGGTGACCAGCTGGCCGGGGATATCCGTCTGGGGATCCAGCTCTTCCGCCGGCACTTGTTTGATCCCGGGATGGGGATAAAAGGTGCTGTTCCCCAAGACCGTGGCACAGGCATCCGCGGTGCTGGCATCCGCAGCCAAGGCCACGACCGCCGAAGCTATGCCCCTGGTCAAACCCCGCCCGCCGAGCCCGCTGGTAGCTATCCCACCAATGCCGCTTTGACTGTCCAACTCCAAGACATAATCAGAAGCGTAGACATCAATAGACGAGGTTAATCCCACCCGCACAGTGCTGTCATCTTTGATCCGGATGGCGAGATCGCCGCCGTTGTTAATGATGACCCTGGTGGCTCCTTGCCGCACCAGGTAATCCGCCACTTCGTCGGCAAAGGCCCCGGCCACGGCCGCCATGGAGGTGAGGCCTGGTTCCCGGCAGTTCCCGGCGGCGCGGATCATTCGCTGCAGGATCAACGGGAGGCCTTCTACCTGCTGGATCTGCACCGCCGGGATCCGGGCCAGCTTCAAGTGCCGGGAAAGCTGCTCCAGGAGTTCACCGGCGTAAGCCGCCGCCGCAATGATCTCCTCTTCCAGCGGCTCATGGTATTTATAGGCTTGAATGGTCATCTGGATGGGGCCGTAGTCCAGGTAATACTTCCCCGGTTTCAGAAATTGCAGCACCCTATTCACCTTTTTTCACAGTCGATACGTGTACGATCTTGTCCACGTGTCCGCCAATTTCTGCATACTTGTCTTTCCGCATGGTATATTCGATGGGAGCCACGGTAGCCGGCGTGGGTACCCAGGTAAAGGCTTTGGGCACCACTTTCTCCACGTCAACCATGAAGTTGATCCCGCCACCCGGCAATACAAATGCCGGGGCGCCGCCTACGGTTAATACTGCTTCGTTATTGTGCACGGCTTCCGACAGTTTCACGGGGTAGTTGGTGACCCCCGCCCTGGCACTGCCGCCGGTACCGCCCACATAGAGAGCCGAGACCCGGGCTTCTTCGCAGTTGGCGGCAATCAGGTCCACCACCGCCTGCACTTCCGGCGTCATGGGGATCTCCTCCACTTCTCCCCGTTCATTGACGGTAAAGAGAGCCGCTTTCTGCCCGGTGGTTTCCGTGACCAGGATCTTGATACCGGGTTTGGCCACGGACATGTCCACTTCCTTAATGGCATCTCTCGGGTTTTCGATATGAGTACCGCCCCAACCGTCGCCGTGTTCACCGAAATAACGGCCCCGGGTGCTCTTCCTGGCGTTGGGGATGACCCCGCTCCAGGTCATGCCCACTTCCGC
>DULZ01000070.1 GCA_012840125.1 Clostridia bacterium
CGTTCCAGCATGTCGGTTACCTCATTGATCAACCTTTCCACCTGCATCACCAGCTATCTATGAATAACCCTTCAATTCTTATTATTTAGAATTCTACCTTATTTCTGATATTCCTCCCCAGAAAATGTTATTTCCAAAAAAAAATTGCAAAAAATACTAAACTCATCCAAAATAGAAAAATATAGCTAACCGGTAGGCAGCCAACCTTCCATGGCGGCTATGATTAACCGGGCTGCCGTATAAGGATCCTGTTTCCGGTTGACCACCTCCTGTAAAAGAGTTTGAAAACGAGGCTCGCTGTGGAACCGCTGGGTGAGGCTGTCTTTAATCTTGCCCAGCACAATGGCCGTTACTTCTTCTTTCAGGCGCCGCTGCCGCTGCACCGCCAGCTTGCCGGAAATCTCTAAGTAAGCCTGGTGCCTGTCCACCTGGTCCAGCAATTCGCCCACGCCGGTCCCATCCAGGGATACGGTCTTGACTACCGGAGGGCGCCACTCACCGTGAGATAAATCCAGGGTCTTGTTGATCTCCGTTACCACCCGGTCCGCCCCATCCAGGTCGGCTTTGTTAACGGCAAATACGTCGGCAATTTCCATGATACCTGCTTTCAAGGTCTGGATCACGTCACCGCCGGCCGGCGTCAGCACCAGGACCACCGTATCGGCCGTATCCATGATGTCCAGCTCCGACTGCCCCACACCCACCGTTTCCACGATGATCACATCAAAACCAAAGGCATCAAAAAGAGTAACCGCTTCCCGCGTGGCACGGGCCAGGCCGCCCAAGCTGCCTCTTGTACCCATGCTGCGAATAAAAACCCCGGGATCCAGGGTGTTTTCCTGCATGCGGATCCGGTCCCCCAGTAGAGCACCCCCGCTGAACGGACTGCTGGGATCAACGGCAATCACGCCCACGGTTTGGCCCCGCTTCCGGTAGCCTTTGATCATTTGGTCCACCAGGGAACTCTTACCTGCCCCGGGAGCTCCGGTCACCCCCACAATGCGGCTCTTCCCGGTATGGGGATGGAGTCTGGCCAGCAAATCGTATTTTTCATCCTCCCCGTTTTCCACCAGGGTAATACCCCGGGCCAGTGCCCGGCGATTGCCTGACAAAATGCCTTCTACCAAGTCCAAGTCAACTCACCGCCTAAGAAAGCAAGTTCTTTACAAGATATTCTTAATCTTTTTGTTGCTCTTCATAATTCTTCTCCTGACGCTTTAATCCTGCCAAATAAAGTCTAATACTCAGAATTTTTGCACACCGGCGGGTTTGCTTCCTCGCGCCCGCCGCTCAGCGGCCCGGCGCAAGTTCTGCCCTACCACTCCGGCCAAAGACCCCAGCACCACCCCCGTCCCCAAGAGCTTCAGCACCGCAGGCAGGGACATAAGGGTAGGGACTAAAAGCCATTGCAAGCCCAGAAGCAGCAAACCGGTCACAGCCCCCGCCGTCCCGCCATGGCGCCAGGGCAAACGGGGAGCCCCGTACCCTGCCGCTATCCCCCCGGCCCCCACCGGTAACCAGAACATTAACTGCAGGTAGCCGGACAGATCCATTTCCGGCGCCCAGACGGTCAGGGTCCACCAGGCTCCCCCGAGCCACCCAATGACCATCAAGCTGAAGGACACCATCGCACCCAGCCAGACGGACTTCCAGTTCATGAACATCACCCCTTCTATCTAAGCATACGCCCGGGGAGCCGGGTTTAGACGCCTTCCATCACCTTGACGGGGATAAGGCCATGTGCCAGAATAGAGATTGTGGTCACAAAGGAAAGGAGCACCGGACATGGAAAAACGTCATCAAGCCAACGGCCTACTGTTGCTGGTGGCCGCCATTTGGGGAACGACTTTTGTTGCCGTGAAAGTGGCCATTGCAGACATCCCTCCTTTTACTTTTAACGCCGTGCGCTTTTCCATTGCTTTTTTATCCATGTTACTTCTCCTGCCTTTATTCCGCCAAGACCTGACCGGCAAAGCCGTATGGTACAGCCTGCTGGCCGGGATGTGCTCCTTCGGGGGCTATTCACTGCAAACCATCGGCCTGCAGTATACCACTGCCGCCAATTCCGCTTTCATCACCGGATTGTCGGTGGTGCTGGTGCCTGTCATAACAGCGGTGATCCATAAAAAAAGACCTGCCCGGCAGGTCATCTCCGGCGTTCTTTGCGCCGCGGCAGGATTAGGTTTGCTGTCCTTCGGCGCGGGAGCTCCTGCCGCTTGGGCCGGAGCTCCCGCCAGATTAATGTTTAATACCGGGGACCTTTTCACCCTGGGCTGTGCCCTCTGTTTTGCTCTGAATATCATCCTGGTAGCCCGGTATACCAATCAAATCAATACTTTCCTGTTTGCCGCCGGGCAAATCGGCACGGTGGCCCTTTTCAGTATCCTGGCCGGCTGGGGTGCGGAAGGACTGCCCATCACCTTCACTCCCGGCGTGGTAGCGGCCTTGCTGGTCACCGCCATTCCGGCTACTACCCTTGCCTTCTTGTTCCAAACCTGGGCGCAAAAATATACCAGCCCGGCCACCACGGCGGTTATTCTCTCCCTGGAACCGGTTTTTGCCCTGCTTTTCGCCTTGATAGTGCTGGCTGAAATCCCCACCGGCCTCCAACTCTTAGGGGCCGCTTTGATGCTGGCAAGCATGTTCATCGTGGACCAGGGCAGCGCGGCGGACAAAGCCCCGACAGGTACAAAAAAGGTTGGCGCTTAGCCAACCCCAGGCTGTAGACAAAAGAGCGTTCGGTGTTAATCGCGAGACTGCATGGGAGCAAAAATCAAAAGAGCGAGGGAGCTCGAGGAAGAACGCCGACCTCTGAGCACCTTAAGGTGCGAATGGGAGGCGTCCGAGAGCGACCGAGCTCATCCCCAAATAGGGCTCCTTGCA
>DULZ01000071.1 GCA_012840125.1 Clostridia bacterium
GCCTCCGGGCAGGTGGTCTGGGACGCCCGGCAGCATGACAACGCCCGGTGCGAAGCCATGCTGGACCAAATCGCCCGGAACATGAGCAGCCGCTATCCCAACTGGGAAGGCACTTACGTGGAAAACGCTTTCCCGGTGATGGATGAACGGGGTCAAGTGGGGGAAGTCATCATCGGCTATTACGGCCCCTATTTCTTCAACGAAGCGGACCTGGCCTTCATTAATAACATGAACCGGCTCCTGATCGGTGTCGGCGCCTTTTCCCTGGCCCTGTCCATCCTCTTTGGCACGGTGATGGCAGAAAAATTGAGCACCCCCATCGGCCGGGTCATCACCACCGCCCAGATGATTGCCAAGGGATACTACGACGACCGGGTCACCGAGACCTCCAGCACGAAAGAAATTGCCCAGCTCACCGAAACTATTAACCACCTGGCGGAAACCTTAGAGAAACAGGAGCGCTTGCGCAAGCAGCTCACCGCCGACGTGGCCCATGAACTGAGGACGCCTTTGGCCACCTTGCAAAGCCACATGGAGGCCATGATTGACGGCATCTGGCAGCCCGACCCAGAAAGGCTCAAAAGCTGTCACGAAGAGATCGTGCGCATTAGCCGCCTGGTGGGGGATCTAGAGAAGCTAGCTAAATACGAAGGGGAAAACCTGGTGCTTACCAAGACCACTTTCGATGTGGCGGAATTGGCCCGGCACCTCCTCCAGAATTTCGAGACGGAATTTGCCGAAAAAGGCATTGCTCTCCGGTTTACCGGGGAAAAAGAAGTCATCAACGCCGATAAGGATAAAATCAGTCAGGTGATCGTCAACCTTCTCTCCAATGCCCTGAAATACACGCCGCCCGGGGGCACCGTGGAAGTCTCCGTGCAAGGTGATGCCCAAAGGGCGGAGATCCGGGTGAAAGACAGCGGCGCCGGTATTGCCCCGGAGGACCTGCCCTACATTTTCGAACGCTTCTACCGGGCCGATAAATCGAGAAACCGCTTGACCGGCGGCGCCGGCATCGGCCTTACCATCACCAAGGCCATCGTGGACGCCCACAATGGCACCATCCAGGTCCACAGCCGGGTGAACGAGGGCACGGAGTTCCTCGTTTCCTTGCCCAAGCAGCCGGGGTAGGCGTCTCGCGATCACCTGCAGATAAAGCCGCAAAGACGGAGGCCCCTCTCCCCCACAGCCATCGCTCATGATCCTTCCACCGGGCCAGGGAGCCGCTGCACCGCCCCCGGTGCGGCCCGGGAGCCATCCTTTTTGCGGCGGCACCGGTACCGCAGCGTGCCGATTTGTTACAATATGCCAATAAAAAAATAAAGGATTGTCTTAGTTCTTATTGAATTAATACTTAACTATACTTAACTAGTTATAGAATTGGGTTTGTGGGAGCATTATGGATCTAAAAACAGTCATGTTACTGCTGGCAGTCGGTTCCTACCTGCTGGGATTGCTGTTGATATTTCTTAGATATAAAAAGAGCAATCCCCAGAAAATTCCTTTCTGGATTGAAGCCAAACTGCTGCAGGGAACCGGCTCTCTCTTGCTGTATTTCAGAACCGGTGTCTTCGACGGTTTAACCCTGGTCGCCAATATCATGCTGCTGTTAGGTGGTGCCTACGAAGCCTGGGCCGTCCGGGTTTTGTGCCGGAAGCCGGTACCGCCCCGGTTCCACCTGTCCCTATCAGCCGCCATCATCTGCGCCGGCGTCGCCAGTCAGCTCATGGTGGAACCCTACCGGCTAGGCTTCCTTTTCCTTCTTCAGAGCATCCTCTACTTCTTGACCAGCCTCTTCTTGCTCTGCAAACCCCACATTAGACGTTCCTTACAATTAATTCTCAGCGGGAGCTACTGCTTTACCGGGGGAGTCTTCTTGCTGAATGCCATTCTCTGTCTTGGTTTTCCCGACTATGCGCAAGCCCAAGGCAGCGATGTAATTTTCAGCATCATACCGCTGGCGACCTTTTTCATCTTCCTGGCCAGCGGTTTCATCCTGCTGATGCTGGCGAAAGAAAAAAGCGACCAGCTGGCCTGGCAAATGGAAAAAAGCCTGCTGGAGGCCGAGCGGCGTTTCCAGCGCATTGTGGAGACGGCCATCGAGGGCATCCTCATTTTGGACCCAAATTATATGATTACTTTTGCCAATCCTAAAATGGCTTCTGCGCTGGGCTACTATGTGGAGCAAATCATAGGCAGGTCATTTATATCCCTCTTCCCTCCCGGTGACTTGGCGGAGCAAAAATACACCAGGTTCTTCAGCCATGATGACGATACCCTGGTCTACGAATGCCGCCTTTTGCGGCGAGACGGGCGCAAGCACTGGTTCCTGGTGTCCGCCAAAGCTGTTTACGATGAGGAGGGACACCTGGAAGGGTACGTGGCCATGTTAACGGACATCCACGAGCGCAAGGAAATGGAGCTGATGCTGGAGGAATCCAATCGCCTGCTGGCGGAACTGAGCAACACGGACGGCTTGACGGGCATAGCCAACCGGCGGTGTTTTGACGCGACCCTAGAAAGCGAGTACCTCAGGTTAAAACGCACCAATTCCAAACTGTCCGTCATTCTCCTGGACATTGATTATTTCAAGGAATTCAATGACTGCTACGGCCATGTCAGCGGCGATGAGTGCCTGCGCCGGATTGGCAAAGTCTTAACTGGATCCGTGACCCGTTCCCTGGATTTGGCGGCCCGTTACGGCGGGGAAGAATTTGCCTGCATACTCCCTGATACGGATCTTACCGGTGCCGTGCACGTGGCGGAAAGAATCCGGCAAAGGATCCACGGGCTGCAGATTGAACACAAAAAATCACCGGTGGCCCCCTATGTGACCGCCAGCTTCGGCGTCACCACGGTGCAGTATTCCCCGGACAAATCCCTGGCCGACATCATCGCAGCGGCGGATAAGCTTTTGTACAAAGCCAAAGCCTCCGGCCGCGACCGGATTGAATTCGCCGAGCTCAGCGGATAAAAAAAAGAAGCCAGCGAGTGGCTTCCATTAACGGCTGTAGCTCTCTTTACGAACGCTAAATACCGAAATGAATGACGTATTTGCCTTGCTCTTTGGCGCGTCGGACCAAGGAAATCAAGGCAGCGTATGCATCTTGATCGTAAGAGGATAGCACCTTGATAACCGGGTCCATGGATTCAGGCGGTATCAGGGTGATGCCGTCATAGGCAAGACCCTTGGCCGGTCTTTGCAGGGTGTGCCAATAACAATCGACACCTTGCAACTCCCCCAGAATTGGTTCAATTAGATCATCATCAACCTGAATGCAATTAAACAGCTCCGGCTCATAAGTATCAAACCGTTCTTCATGCCCCGGCGCCCTGGGCATAATGCCAAATTCATGTTTGGCCATGGTAATGTACTCCCCTCAATAGAGCGAAATAATGCTTTCAGCGACAAAGCACGATGGTCATAGCGCTTGTCAAACAAGACAAGCTAAAGGTGGCCTGGACTCATAGCGCTTCCTTTTTCAGCTTTTCGATAAACGGAAGGTCCGCCGGAGAAAAATCGTAGTCATCAAGTTCCTCCGGCTTGACCCACTTGATTTGCTCATGTTCCGTCAATCTAAGATCACCGCCGGTCCAGCTGGCCTTATAGGCAAGCAGGCGTATTGGCCCTATATCATAATGGTATACGCTCTCCCCGAAAAACCCGTCCACGGCGATTTCAATCCCCAGCTCTTCCCGGATTTCCCGTTTCAAGCATTCCTCCGGGGTTTCCCCGGGCTCCACCTTTCCGCCGGGGAATTCCCATTTACCGGCGAGCCTTAAACCTTGTGCCCTTTGAGCGATTAACACTTTCCCATGACTAATGATAATTGCAGCAGCAACTAATTTCATGTCCCTGTACGTCCTTTCCATCATTATTGGCACTATTTCGGCGTCCAAGATTGTGTCCGCATGTCCGTACAAGCCGAAGAAAATACCTACGGCAGAGGAAAAA
The DNA here is from genome assembly GCA_012840125.1 of Clostridia bacterium. Classification (NCBI taxonomy): domain Bacteria; kingdom Bacillati; phylum Bacillota; class Clostridia; species Clostridia bacterium. Next base: position 3,956 of record DULZ01000071.1, read on the forward strand.
CCAATAGCCAGCACCACCGGTTACCAGAACAAGACCGGCGGCACGGATCCGCAAGTGGTGGCCAACAATTACTATCCATGTGAGACTAATGGTAGGGCACGGCTTACACGGCTTAGATGGTGTGAGCGTTGTCTTTCCTTGCAGTTAACACCAGTTCCATTACTCCTCATCAAAGTCCTTTAGGTTCTTACGCTGCTCCTCGGCTCCCGTCCTTTTTTCCAATACCTTCGCCCAAGTTTTTTCCGTTTCATACTGCAGGAATTTGTATAGAGGCATCAAATCCTCGGTTTCATCATACTTTTGGAGACATTCATAGTAGAGCCCCTTGTCCTCATCGTAAATGATCAGGGGCGGATAATTCTTAATCATGAGATAGTAATTCAACAATGTCCTACCCACTCGTCCGTTCCCGTCGGCAAAGGGATGAATATATTCAAACTTAGCATGAAAATAGGCCGCAGCCATTAAAACGTCTTTGCCCTTGAAGGCATTTACTTCGGCAATCAGCTCCTCCAAATCCTTAGCCACTTGCTCCGGCGGGGAACCAACCTGATACATCCCGGTAACATAGTCATGTTTTTTGAATTCACCCGGTCTCTCCCCTTTGGCAATGTACCTCTGCTCATCGTAAGTACCGGCAGTCAGGATGCGGTGCACTTCTTTAACCAGTTCCACGCTTAAAGGCTCCTTGTTGACTATCTTCTCCTTCAAAAACTCATAGCACATTTTTTGGTTTTGTTGTTCCATGATGGTCCGGGGATTGCCGGTAAACCCTACTACTTTCCCGTTTTCAAAAATCTCCCGCGTATCAAAGTAAGTGATCTCATCATTTTCAATTTTCCCGGAATGAAAGGCAAACAGGACCCGGAAATTGTGCAGGTATTTATCCAAATCATTGGGACAGGAAATATGGTAGGATTGCCACAGTTCGACGATTTGCTGGTACAGCTCCCATCACACCCTTCCGGTTGCCATTATTGTTTAATTATACCATATTGTGACGTTTGACGGTGGCCAACAGAAACCAGGGTTATGTCAAATACAGATGACACGGTCTTGTCCTTCCTCAATCCTGTTTGAAATGTTACCGGTAAATCTAAGCCAACCTTATCACTTGACCCAAAAACCACCATAAGTCTAAATCTGCGCCCCGCTGCAAAACGGTAGGGGCTAATATAAAAACCACCGGTTTGGACCGTATTCCAACAATGGGATTGTCAATATCGTTAGGATAAAACTCTTGAGAACCCTTCCCGCATATAGTAGCATTTAATTAAGAATAGTCAAAGTTTTGCATGAGAAGGGCGATTGTGATGGAGGTATCCTACGACAGATTACTCGCCAGCCAAGCGTTGCGGAGTTTTCTCAGTCTGGATGAGAATGCCGAGACACCACCGGAATTATTCTTCATCCTCGAAAAAATTAAAACAAGAGAGTTCGCTCCCGGCCAGACCATCATCCGGGAAGGTGAACAGGCTGACAGCCTCTTCATCATTGACAAAGGACAGGCGGACGTCATCAGCGAAAGCGGCGGCAGTGTGGTCATCGGGCAACTGGAGGGCGGCGATGTTTTCGGGGAAGTAGCCCTTTTGACGGGCAAAACCCGGACGGCTACCATCGTGGCCAAGACGGACCTGGTGGCTTTTCAGTTGTTCAAGAGCGACCTGGACCAAGTGACGAAAGCCAATCCCCAGATCATCAGTACTTTGCTGCAAAAGCTCTACCGGCGCTTGACGGATTCTTACCTGGCTTTGGAAGAGAGAAATAAAGAACTGCAAAAAATGAGTAAAATCCGGGAAGAGCTGGCCACCTTGTTTACCAGCGTAGTGCTCTTGATTACCGTTTACACCTTTGTCCTGGGCGTATTGAGCAACGATTTCATCACCCGGTACCTGCCGTAGCAAAGCTCCTACTGGATTTCACGGCTGATTGAAGTCTCCGTTTTGATCATTGCTTTCAAAATTATCAGGAACAGCAGCTTGAGCTGGAAAGATTTTGGTCTCAACACCATCAGGGCTAAGCAATCTATCGTGGAATCGGTGGTCATTTCTTTCCTGGTGGTGGGGCTCTTATGTGCAGGCAAGTATGTCCTGATGAATCTTTACCCGGAAAGGTTCCCGCACCGGTACATCATGTCCTGGGAACATTTTGACTATACGTACATCACTTACTTAGTGATAGCACCCCTTCAGGAATTCATCACCCGGGGTGTGGTCCAGACCTCTTTGCAGCGCCTGCTGGTGGGACGCCACCTGGTACTTCTGGCTATTATGATTACTTCTTTCCTGTTCGGGTCCCTGCATGTCTTCTCTTCTTTCTATTTGGGACTGACCGCCACCCTGACCGGCTGGCTGTGGGGCTGGATGTATTACCGGCACCAGAATCTCATTGGGGTGAGCATTGCCCATTTCCTCATCGGCAACTTGACCGGGCTCATGGGATTGTGGCTGGTATTTTAATCCGGAAGGAAGGTTCAAACACCACATGTTCAGTAAGCTGAAATATGCCGTCTACCGCATTCTTTTCATGATCTACGGTGTCTTTTGTATGGTAACCTTTGGCTTGGGAGCTTTCCTACTGGCTCCCCTTTCATCATATTATCTCTTTAACGACCTGCGATTCTGGAAATACTACCGCTACTTTTACCCGATGATGAAGGCGTGCCTGCGGCTGGCCCGCCTGTGGCTCACGTCGGAGGCTTACCGGAA
>DULZ01000072.1 GCA_012840125.1 Clostridia bacterium
CTAAGTAACAAGTAAATAATTTCTGGTGGTCATAGCGGAGAGGAAACACCCGTTCCCATCCCGAACACGGCAGTTAAGCTCTCCAGCGCCGATGGTACTAGGGGGTGTGCCCCTGGGAGAGTAGGTCGCCGCCAGAAATTAATTTTGAAGCCGGAGCAAATAGCTCTGGCTTTTTTGATACCAGTACCCGGTTTTCCCTGGGCCGGCGGGACCAATAGAGAAAGAGATTTAGTTGGCAGGACGTGGAAAATAATTTTGATGGACAAAACAAAATACATAGTTTATAATCTAGCCTAGGAACTGGAGTCATGAAGACTCTGAATTGTATGATAACCTGCTTGTAAGATGCTACTCTATTCTTGATGGGATAGGATGAGACCATGAAGGTCTAGCAAGTCACAGGAGGACTTGTTAGCTTGTCATGGTCTTTTTGTGTTTCCTGCAGCACAAAAAGGCCCCGTGTACAAAGAATAAAGAATGAGGGTGGTATGCACATGAGAAAGGGTAAGACAGTATATGCAATTCTATTGTTTTTAGCTTTAGCGCTGGTATTTCCCACCGGGGCCTGGGCCCATGAGACCTTTATCAAAATGGCACCTTTCGGAGAGGCCGGGCAAGCCGTGACGGTGGAACTGATCCGGGGCCACTTCCCGGCTACGCCTGAGGCGGGAAGCTATTTTACGGAAATGATGGAGAGGCAGGACTTAGAATGGCGGTTTTACCTCCTGCATCCCGACGGCCGGACGGAAGACTTGCCTCTTACCCCCTACGGCGACGGTTATGTATCTTCCTTTGTGCCGGTAACCGGTGGGGATTACCAGGTGGTCTTTTACCGGGACCGGGGCATTCGTGATTACCAGCACGGTGAACCCGCCGGCTACCAGCAGATGTACGATACGGTGAAAGCTTATATCCATGTCCACGGCGAGGAAGATTACGAAGCCTTTGACCGGGTGGCGGGGCTGGACCTGGAAATCAAAGCGGTCAGCGACACAGGCCACTTGCAGGCGGGGGATACGTTTGAAGGACAGCTGTTGTACCAGGGAACCCCTCTGGCCGGGGCCAGTGTGACTCTGGTAGGAGAGGACGAAACCACCGCCGTGGCGGAGACGGACCAAGAGGGCCGGTTCCGTTTCACCTTACCCGGTCAGGGAGCTTACATGTTGAAAGTCGTCCATTTTGAAGACGCTCCCGGGACCGCCGGAGAGGTGGACTATATTGGGGTGCGCCATACTCATGTAGCCATGATTGCCACTTTGACGGAACAGGATGAAAGCAGCGCTGTCCCCGCAGCCGTTCCTGCTGAACCGCAGCCGGTTTCTCCCATTTCCTCTGCGGGAGGTTCTGGGCAAGTGGTAATCTACTTGGCAGCGGGAGTGTTGCTGCTGGGAGCAGGTTACTTGTTTGGGAAAAGCAAAAAAAGCGCATAACATAAAGGGAAAAGGGTGATGAGATGCATATTGCTGACGGTGCTGTCAGTCTCCCGGTGGCCGGGGTGGCGGCTCTGGGAGCCGGGGCGGTCTTGGCTTATGCCATCAAAGGTACCAAATCCGAGGAGATACCGCAGATTAGTCTAATGACGGGAGCGTTTTTTGCTCTCTCCCTCATCAGCCTGCCGGTAGGGCCCACCTCGGTCCACCCGTTGCTGGGAGGGCTTTTGGGGATTCTCCTGAAACGAAGGGCCCCTATCGCCATCTTTGCCGGGCTGCTGCTGCAAGCCCTGCTCTTCCGGCATGGCGGGATCACTACCCTGGGAGTGAACCTTATGTTGTTTGCGCTGCCGGCCCTGCTGGCGGATAAGATCTTTACCGGTCTCAAGCGATTATCCGTCTTCACTGCCGCCGCGGTGGCAGGGGGCGGAGCGGTAGCCAGCGGGGTCCTGCTGCTGGTGCTCCTGCTGTTGGCAACGGATCCTGTTTACGGCAGCGGTTTTCTCTCGGTGGTGAACCTTTTGGTGCTGGGGCATCTTCCTTTAATGATTATCGAAGGACTGTTGACCGGTTTTGCGGTGAGTTTACTGCACCGGACCAGGCCCCATGTACTGGCCGGGGAACACTGAAAAGGAGTAACGGACTTTGGGAAACCTGAAAGGAGAGCACAACCACCACTGGCATATTCCCCAGGGGAGGCCTCACTCTTGGGGATACACCTGGGAGCCCCGCACGAAAACCGTGGCGGCCGTGGTTTTCATCGTGGCCGTAGTCAGCCTGAGCTCCCTGCCGCTATTATTGGTCACTTTCCTGTTCGTTCTGGGGGCGGCCCTGTCTATGAAGCTGCCCGGGCGGGCGCTGCTGCGGGGGCTTTTGGGCGGGGGCGCCCTGGTCTTTTTGATGGCGGTGACCATTATCTTCGGTAACGGGCTGCCCGTGGCCCCGGAGCGACTGCATTTTGCCGGCCTTTTGGCTTTGAAAGGGCTGGTTTCCCTCACGGTGATGATCATGCTGCTGGGAACCCAACCGGTGGAGCAATACTTTGCCGGTCTGGCTCATTTGGGGCTGCCCGCCGTCATTACTTCAGTGCTGTTTCTGGCCTACCGCTATTTCTTTTTGCTGGGGGACCAACTGGCTAATACCCAGCGGGCGGCGGCGGCCAGGGCTTTCCGGCCGGGGACTAACAGGGTGTCTTACAAAGCTTACGGGGAAATGGCCGGGGGATTGTTCGTGAAGGCTATTGATCGTTCCGAAAAAATTTCCCGGGCCCTGGCGGCCCGGGGTTTTACCGGCAAGATGCCCACCGGCATGCCCGCCCCTGTCACCGCCGTGGATCTCGCTAAGGGCGCCCTCACCGTGGCCGGGGCAGTGATCCTGGCGGTGCTGGATGGGAGGTGGCCGCAGTGCTAGCGGTGGCCGTACATAACCTCAGCTATGTTTACAGCGACGGCACCAAAGCCCTGGATAACCTGTCCCTGTCCGTGGAGAAAGGACAGCGAGTCGCCCTGCTGGGTCCAAACGGGAGCGGCAAAACTACTCTGCTCCAGCATTTAAACGGCCTCATCTTGCCCCAAACAGGTTCCGTAGAGATCCTGGGCTATCCCGTCTGCAAGCAAAACTTGCCCTTGATTCGCAAGCTGGTGGGGATGCTGTTTGACCATCCCGATGACCAGTTGTTTTGTACCACCGTGGCCGAGGACGTGGCCTTTGGCCCCAGGAATTTGGGCTGGGATGAGGAAACGGTGCAAGAGAAGGTCCGGGAAGCCTTAAGATGGGTGGACATGGAGGAGTACGGCGAACGCCCTCCCTTTAATTTGAGTTTGGGGCAGAAAAAGAGGGTGGCCCTGGCCGGCACTTTGGCCATGGAATCGGAGATTTTTGTGTTTGACGAACCCTTTTCCGGGTTGGATGCCCCGGCGGCGGCGCAAATGATGCAGCTGCTGGAAAGCCTGCACCGGGAAGGAAGGACTATCATCCTGGTGACCCATGATATCGACATGGCTTATGCCTGGGCGGACCAGGTGGTCATTATGTACCGGGGGCAAGTTCTGGCCCATGGCCCCTACCGCCTGTTGGAGAACGAGGAACTGCTGGCGGCAGCCCATCTGAGCCCGCCTACTCTGGTAACCCTTTTTGCCGGCACCGGCTTTGCCCCACGGACGCCGGAAGAGGCGAGGCGGGTGCTGCAGGGCTTCCGCGGTGGCGAAGGAGGAAAGCTATGAAAAGGCAAGTGTTTCGTTGTTTGGTGATCATGATGGTGGCAGCGGCTTTGACCACGCTGCTTGACAGTGCGGCCTGGGCCCACCGGCTCCTCATCCGACCGGTGGAACCGGGCCGGGTGCAAGTCCTTTATGATGACCAGAAAGCCGCCCAGCAGGCGGAAGTCATCGTCTATGATCAGCAGCAGCGGGAAATTGCCCGGGGTAAGGTGGATGAAGAAGGTTATTTCACCTTTGATCCTAAACTGCCGGCGGCGGCCCTGGTGGCCAATGACGGCATGGGGCACCGGGCCACCTGGCACCCGGATGAGGCGCCGGCGCGGGAGATTCCCAAGCTGCCGGTGGTTATCCTGGTGGTAGCCCTGCTGGTATTCATTGCCGCCTTTTTCCAGTATCGCAGTTCCGCTAAAAACTAAAACCTCAGTGCCGGTGCGGCCGGCGTTAACCGGGCCGGCCCGGGACGGAAAGGGGCCGGGGAGAAGGCCGGCCCCTGGGTACGGGGTGCGCAAAAGGATCCCCGGCGAAGGTTCACACTCCTCCCCGGAGACAGCTTGGCATGAAGGGCCCAGTTGGCAGTTTGGCTGCGAACCGGAGAAACCATCGCTGGAAACAATCCCTGCCGGGCAGCGGTTCCAGGCAGGGATTGTTCTTTGTTGAGCCACTGGTGGCTTTCCGGTAGATGTGGCTAAAGTCCCGGTTTCTTGGGTGCACCAGCTATTCCTCCGGCGTTTCCGCCAGGCCGGCGGGTAGCGGTTTAGGGCCGGGGCATGGAATTGAGGTGGGAAGACACCTGTTCATTCGCAAGAGTTAGGCGAAGCCCGGCCGGCGTTGGTTTTCCGCCGGCGCAGGAAGTCAGCGCCTCCCGGTTCTATTCTAGCGGCTAAAGCCAGTTTGATGTTTTCGATGAAAGAATGCAGTTGTAGTTGGCCGGAGCGGCCCTGGGTCAATGCATCCAGGGCCTGGTTTACTGCCGGGTGGAATAAGCCGCCCGCCTGCCGGGCTGTTTCCCCGCGAGCGACGGCCCGGCGCAGGATCTCTTCCTCCCGGAACCGGAGAGCCCGGGGAAGGGGGTTGAGCACCAAAAGGCCCCCTTGAGCCGGGACAGTGCCGGTATAGCGACCGTCCAGGGGTACCGGCTTCTGCAGGAACAGGAAACCGTCACAGCAGTCCGTTCCGTGGCCTAAGATCGTCACCCCGTGTTCCCGGAGCCAGTGGACGGTGCCGGCCAGGTGGAACAAGTCCTTCGGTGCCGTGGCTAGGAGGGACACCGGTAGGGACGCCAGGGCGACCAGATCATAGCTCATCCGGTGACCGGCGGTGTCCTGGATCCCGCCCATCCCCGCCGTGACCACCAGGGGCACGCCCCACTGGGCCGCCACCGCCATGGCGGCGGAAGCGGTAAGGGCGGCGCTGGTGCCTTCTTGGCGTGCTTGCGCCAGCATGCTGCCGTCAATACGCTTAACTTCGTGGGCCTTTTTCCGGAAGGGCAGGTAAGCGGTGATATTACCCCGCCGGATTTCACCGTGTTCCATCCAAACTAGCCCGTCAAAATCCCGGGGAAACTGGGCCAGCAATTCCTCGTTGCTGAGGGCAGCGAGTCCGTGGGTTAACAGGGCCGTCTCCGCCAGCACTTTGATGGGCATGATGGTTTCACTCCTCTCCTGGCCATGTCCGCATGTCTATTATATTACAACCCCTGGGTCAGCAAAATATGCCTGAATAATCAGAAAAAATATTGACTGGGTGTGCCTGGTTTGCTATTATGCAACCGCCATGCTTACATTAACACTGGGAAGGAGAGCGGGAACATGGGAGAGTGGAAGAAGACCGGCTGCGTTTTGTGTGCCCAGAACTGCGGTTTGGAAGTACTGGTGGAGAATAACCGGATCCTCCGGGTGCGGGGTGACCGGGACAATCCCCGCAGCCAGGGTTACTGCTGTAAAAAAGGGCGCCGCATCGCCCATTACGCCCATCACGCCGACCGGCTCCACTACCCGCTTAAGAAAATGGGAGACCGGCACGTGCGCATTAGCTGGGACCAAGCTCTCCGGGAAATCGCCGCGAAGCTGGTGGCCATTAAAGAGAAATACGGCCCCAAGTCCTTTGCTTATGTGGGCGGCGGCAACATGGGCGGGCAGCTGGAGGTAGGCGTGGGATTGCGGCTTTTGAGCCTTTTGGGCTCACGCTATTACTACTCCTCCTTGGCCCAGGAATTTTCCAACGTCTTTTGGGTGGACGGCCGGGTGGCCGGGAGACAGGGTTTAACTTCCGTCCCCGACGCTCACCGGGCGGAGACCCTGGTGGCTTGGGGCTGGAACGGTTGGATGAGCCACCAGGTGCCCCGGGCCAGGGCTTTAATCAAAGATTTTGCCCGGGACCCGGCGAAAAAGTTGATCGTCATTGATCCCCGCTGTTCCGAGACGGCCCGGTACGCTGACATCCACTTGGCCCTGCACCCCGGGACGGATACCATCCTTTTAAAGGCCATGATTGCGATCATCCTGGAACATGGCTGGGAAGACCAAGCCTATATTGCTGCCCATGTGAACGGCTGGGAGGGGTTGAACCCCCTTTTTGAGGGTTTTGACGCCCGCCGGGGCGTGGAGGAAGTGTGCCGGCTGAATTACGACGAAGTGGTGGAAGTGGCGCGCTTGCTGGCCCAGACCAAGTCCTGCATCCACCAGGACCTGGGCATTCACATGAACCGCAATTCTACCCTCAACAATTACCTGCTGCATATTCTGCGGGCCATCACCGGGCGTTTTTGCGTGGAAGGGGGCCAGATCTTTCCCGCCTTCCTCTTCCCCATGGGAAGTCAGAGCGACGAAAGGGATCCCAAGACCTGGCGCACGGTGCAGGAGAAGATGTTCCCGGTGCTGGGGGTTTTTCCCCCGTCCATTCTGCCCGCGGAAATCTTAAACGACCACCCGGAACGGCTCCGGGCGGTGATCGTCAGTGCCTGCAACCCGCTCCGGTCCTACCCGGACACCCTGGCTTACGAAAAAGCTTTCCAAGCTCTGGAGCTTTCCGTGTGTATTGACGTGGCCTACACCGAGACGGCGCGCCTGTGCGACTATGTCCTGCCTAGCGCCAGCTACCTGGAGTCCTATGATACTACTTGTTTCAGCTATTCCTATCCGGAATTCTATTTCCAGCTGCGCCAGCCGGTACTGGTACCCGTCAGCCCGGAAGCCAAAGAAGGAGCGGCCATTTTGTTAGACCTCATCAAGGCCCTGGGCTTTTTGCCGGCCTTGCCCGGCGACCTCTATGAAGCGGGGCGGAAAGGGATTACCTATTATCTCGGCGCTCTGCAGGCCTATTTACAAGCAAACCCCGGTCATAAAAAACTGGCTCCTTTAATTCTGGCGGAAACCTTAGGTCAAGCCCTGGGGTCCGTGCACCAGGCGCTGGTGGTCGGCTTGCTCCTCAACAGCAGCCCAGCCTTTAAAGCCGGGGCCGCGGCGATGGGCTACCCGGCGGATGGGACCATGGTGGAAGCCATGTTCAAGGATATCCTGGCCCACCCGGAAGGACTGGTCCTGGCCATGTTCCAGGGAGACAATTTTTCCATGCTGGCGACGCCGGATAAGAAGCTGGCTTTGAAAATTGATGAACTGCTGGAACCGCTGAAAGAAGCGACAATCGAAAAGGAATTGGAAGCTTTGCAGCTGCCGGAGGAATTCCCTTTGATCCTGCATGCGGGCCTGCACCATGAGACCGTGGCCAATACTATGCTGCGAGACCCGGCCTGGCGGGAAGGGACCCGCTGGTACACGATGCTCATGCACGAAGCCGATGCTAGACGGTTGGGGCTTAGGGACGGGGACCGGGCGAGAATTGTTACCAAGGTTTCGGCGGCGGAATTGGAGGTGGAGATTAGCCCCTTGGCGGCGGAAGGCTGCGTGTACATCCGGCACGGCGGCGGGCTCATCTATGAAGGGAAAAAGTATGGGGTGAACGTGAATGAGCTGGTCCACAGCACGGACCGGGATGAAATGGGGACGCCGCTCCACCGCCGCATTCCTTGCCGGGTGGAACCGGCAGTCACCGGGCCGTGGAGGTGACGGAGGATAATAGACTTCCTGGCTGTCCCATCGGCAGCCGGGTCAACCAGGTGCTCCAGCCTCGCTTGGCGGAGGCCATTAAAGCCCTCAAGGAGGCGCTAGGCAAGGTGACCATGGCAGGATTACCGGCGGGATTCCCTCCCTTTGACCATTGGATTCTGGAGCGGGTAAAATAGAAGGCAGGGAGACGGTGGCCCTTTGCCGTCCCCCTGTCTTTTTTCTAAGCATTGGCGAGCATGGTCCCCAAGAGGCTGTCTTCTTCGATGATATCCTGCAGTTCATAGACGGAAATGGGGAACTGCGGGAAGCCGTAAGCATACGGAGCTAAGTCATAGAGCTGGTAGTAGATGACCAGGGCCTTGTCGGCGATGTAGAAATCCTGGTTGGGAGCTACGCCGGGAAATTCGTCGATGACGGGGATGTCCCTGGCTTTGATTTGCTGCTGCACGATGGCGTCTAGGCGAGTTAAGTAATCGGAATCGGGTTTAAACAGTTCTCCCAGGTAGTGTTCCTTGCCGGTATAGATATCAAAGTTCAAGGACTTGATGATAGTCATTCCGTGGGCGGCGTGTTCCCGGTAAGCGTAGTTGATGAGGGAGAGGCTTAAGACCCCCCGTTCATTGGTCTTGATTTCAAAATTGCCGGTGACCGAAACGGTGCGCGGGTCCTGGTAATACCCCTGCTGGGTGATCAGGTGCTGCACCAGGGCATAAATCTGCTGGTTCATGTGGTGCATGGCCATGGGATTGGTACCGGCGGTGATGAGAGGGTAAACTACCTGCAGGTTGTGCATGGCCATTCTTTTGGGCACGATCTGCACCGGGAGTTGGTATAAGTTCATTTTATCTCCTCCAATCCTCCAATGGTCCTTTCCCATAGCATATTCATTCCCTCGGAGTAAAGTGAGATGGGCGGCGGGAAAGAAATAGTGTAAAATAAAACGAGAACATACTAAAGGAGCGACCATACTAATGGAACCTATACTAGTGACGGTGCTGCCGGGTATAACCGGCTATCCGGAAGGGCTCAGCCTCCAAAGGCGGCTTTTGGCCTTAAGACAAGAGAACCAAATCCCGGATATTCTTCTGCTGCTGGAGCATCCCCCGGTGCTTACCCTGGGGAAAAACGCCAATGACACCCATATCCTGCTTCCCCCCGAAGTTTTGGCCGCCCGGGGCATCCAAATCTATCAAACGGAGCGGGGCGGCAATGTCACCTACCACGGCCCGGGGCAGATCGTGGGCTATCCTATCATCAACTTGAAAGAAAACGGCACCGGCGTGAAGGAATACGTGGCATTGCTGGAAGAGCTGTTTATCGATTTGCTGGCCAAAGAGTATGCCATTAACGCTTACCGGGATCCGGAGCACCGGGGAGTATGGATCGGGGATAACAAGATTACCGCCATCGGCGTGGCGGTGAAACGCTGGGTGACCATGCACGGTTTTGCCTTTAATGTGAATACCAATTTAGAACATTTTAAAGTCATTAACCCTTGTGGTATAATTGGCAGAGGCGTCACTTCCTTGCAAGCCATTTTGGGGAAACCCCTGGAGATGGAGGTAGTGCGCCGCCAAGTGATGGAGTATTTTTGCCGGGCTATGAAGAAGAAACCGGTAATGCTTTCCGTGGAGGAATTACGGCAGAGGATGGGAGATGAACCGGTTGCACCAGAGAAAACCTAAATGGCTCAAAGTGAAAATTGAAAACCTGCAGCAAATCAAGGAGACCAAGGAGATGCTGCAGCGTTTATCCTTGCATACCGTGTGCCAGGAGGCGCTGTGCCCCAACCTGGTGGAGTGCTTCGGCCGAAAAACGGCGACATTCATGATTTTAGGGAAGCACTGCACCCGCAACTGCACTTTTTGCAATGTAACGAAACAAAAGCCTGAGGCGGTGGACCCGCTGGAACCGGAACATGTGGCGCAAGCGGTAGTAGAATTGGGGCTCAAGCATGTGGTGATTACCTCGGTGACCAGGGATGACCTGCCGGACGGCGGGGCCGGTCATTTTGCCGCAGTGATCAACCGGGTCAGAGAAGTCGCCCCCGGCGTTACCGTAGAAGTGCTGATTCCTGATTTCCAGGGCAGCGAGGAAGCTCTGCTGACCGTGATCCAAGCCAAACCGGAGATTATCAACCATAATGTGGAGACGGTGCCCCGGCTGTACCCGGCGGTTCGTCCCCTGGCGGATTATCACCGTTCCTTGGAGCTTTTGGCCAATGTGAAGAAGCACAGCACCATTTATACTAAATCCGGTATCATGGTGGGCCTGGGAGAAACCCAGGCGGAAGTGGAGGAAGTGTTAAAGGATTTGCGGTCCATGGATTGCGACTTGCTGACCATCGGCCAGTACCTGGCTCCTTCCGCCAAGCACCATCCTGTGGTGGAGTACATTGAACCGGCCCAGTTTGATGAATACAAAAGAATTGCCGAGGAGCTGGGCTTCAAGTATGTGATTTCTAAACCCCTGGCCAGGAGTTCCTACCATGCCGACATTGCCGGTGATGTCGTTCTGTAAAAGGGGGGATCGGGATGAGCGTCGTGGGGGTACAAGCGGTACGTTTAGATGATGAACACAGCAGCCTGGTGATTTTGGACCAAACCCTGCTGCCCAATGAAAAAAAATACCTCCGGTTGACGGAGCCGGAAGAAATCTGGGAAGCCATTCGCTCCTTAAGGGTGCGCGGGGCCCCGGCCATTGGGATCGCCGCCGCCTTCGGGGCCTATTTGGGCATCAAGCACTCCCCAGCTTCCAGTTACGATGAATTGTATGCCGTATTTAAGAAAGTGAAGGATTACCTGGCTTCTTCCCGGCCCACGGCGGTGAACCTGTTCTGGGCCTTGGACCGGATGGAAGCACGCTTTAAGAAGGAAGCCGGGAAGAGCGTGGCGGAAATCAAAGCCGCTCTGAAAGAAGAGGCGGAAGCCATCCGGCAGGAAGATGAACAGGTGTGCGAGGCCATCGGCAGGCATGGGCTGACCTTGCTGGAGCCGGGGTGGGGGATTCTCACCCATTGCAACGCCGGGACCATCGCCACCGCCAAGTACGGTACGGCCCTGGCCCCCATCTATTTGGGCCATGAACGGGGCTATAATTTCCGTGTTTATGCCGGTGAGACAAGACCCTTGCTGCAAGGAGCCAGGCTCACCGCTTGGGAGCTCATGGAGGCCGGCATCGATGTCACGTTGATTTGCGACAACATGGCTTCCATCGTCATGAAAGAAGGCAGGGTTCAGGCGGTGCTGGTGGGCTGCGACCGGGTGGCGGCCAACGGTGACACGGCGAATAAAATTGGTACCTCCGGGGTGGCCATCCTGGCTAAGTATTATAAAATTCCTTTTTATGTTTGTGCGCCCCTGTCCACCATCGATCTAAACTGCCGCAACGGTGCGGAGATTAAAATAGAACAGAGGCCGGGAGAGGAGATTACCACCAAGTGGTACGCCAAGCCCATGGCGCCCCAAGGAGTGAAAACTTACAATCCTGCTTTTGATGTGACGGACCATGAGCTGATTGAGGCCATCATCACGGAAAAAGGCATCGTTTACCCGCCTTATAATGAAAACCTAGAGAGACTATTCCAGATTTAATTAAACAAGAAGAGCGGCAGCCTGCTTTTGTCTATGGAAGATGAAAGCAGGTTTTTCTTTAAAAAAATTAAATCCAAGCCGGTATGGATCTTTAAATTTAATGAAAATAGAGTATAATCATTATTGAATTCATAAGAACATAACCCATAATAGATGTAAATGTAACTATTTTGTTTACATTTATACATTTATTGCGGATGTACACATCCAATTTGAACGCCCGCAGGCCAGCCTGGTAGGGTCAGGAACGCTGAACCCTAGACCCGTGCAGTTAATGCCATGCCAGATACTGTGAGGAAAGCCTCTTGGCGAGTAGTGCCTGGAGGCTTTATTTATATATAACACTCTTTAAGGAGGCAACAGATCAATGTACTGGTTTACCAACTTAAAAACCAAAACTAAGCTGTTCTTGTCGTTTCTTTTCGTTTTAGTTATTACAGCTCTAATAGGAATCAACGGCTTGTTCGCGGTGAGAAACGTGCAGACCACTTTAGAAAGGCTTTACCATGAACGTTTTATCTCCAACATGCTGTTGGGCAAAATTCAGGTGAACCAGGAAAAGGTCAGTACGGAAATGCAGCGAATCGTTTACAAGGCGGAAGTACTGCAAGACCCAACGGTTATCCGGACTTCAGTGGGGGCCCTCAACGAACTGGCAGCGGAGAATGACCGGCTGCTGCAGGAATACGAACAGAACATCGACCGGCTGCTGCCGGAAGAGGAAGAGCTCCTGACCCGGCTTAAAACCGCCATGGCCAATTACCGGGCCGTCAGGGAAGAGGTGATCCAGGCAGCCCGGAGCGGCAATTTCGGCCTGGCGGTACAAGTTACCGATAACAAGGCCAGGGCCCTGCGGGAGGAAGTCTCCGATCTCCTGGCCCAGATGAAAGACCTCAATGACAGGATTGGCGCCGATCAGGTGGCGGCGGCTCGGGCTCAATTTATCAATACCGGGAGTCGCTACTTCATCATGCTGGCAGTGGCGGTGCTTTTGGTGATCGGCCTGTCCCTGCGCTTGAACAACGCCATTACCGGCCCGATCCATATTTTAGTGGATCATGCCAACGGCATGGCGGGCGGAGATTTTACCAGAGAAGTACCGGCGGGTGTGCTGCGCCGCCGGGACGAACTGGGGATGATGGCCCGGGCTTTTGGGGAAATGAGCAAAACCGTCCGCGGGATGCTGCGAGAAGTATCGGTACTGGTGGAAGAAACCGGCTCCTCCAGCGAGGAACTCTCCGCTACCATGGAGGAGGTCACCGCCCAAGGGGAGACTATTAACGGTTCTGTCCAGCAAATTGCATCCGGCATGGAAGAAATCGGTGCTTCCGTAGAGGAAGTATCGGCTTTCAGCACGCAGATTGTAAGCCGGGCCCGGCAGCTGGAAAGCCAGGTCAAGGAAAGCGAGTACAAGGCAGAGGAGATTAAAAAGAGAGCGGAAGGGATGAAAGCATCCGCCGGCCGTTCCAAGCAGACGGCGACAGAAATCTATGCCCAGAAGCAGCGGGATATTAAAACGGCCATGGAACAGGTCGGGGTAGTGGAGGAAATCACGAAGATGGCGGATGTGATTTCCGAAATTGCCGAACAAACCAATCTCCTGGCTTTGAATGCCGCCATCGAAGCAGCCCGGGCCGGGGAACAGGGCCGCGGGTTCGCGGTGGTGGCGGAGGAGGTCCGCAAACTGGCGGAGAGCTCGGCGGCTACGGCCGGGGATATTCACCAGGTGATCCGGCAAGTCACCACGGCGGTGCGCCAGCTTATCTCCCATGCCGGGGAAATACTGGAATTCATCGACGAGAAAGTGACCCCGGACTATGACATGCTGGAGCAAACAGCGGAACAATATGCCGGCGATGCCCGGTTCGTCAAGGATTTGACCCATCAGTTTTCTACCCTGACCGCGGAAATTACCGCAGCCATGCAGCAGGTAGACAATTCCATCGAAGCAGTGGCGGCGACGGTGGAGGAAGCCATTGCCGCCGCACAGGAGATCGGCAGCAGCTCCGGCGAAGCCAGCAAAGCCCTGGCGGAAGTGTCGGCCACGGCCCAGTCCCTGGCCCACACGGCGGAGCGGTTGACGGCGATGATGGCGAAATTCCAAGTATAACAGGCCACAGGCACCCACGGGTGCCTTTTTTGATTCTAAAGATTTCCGGGCATGGGGGCGGGGGGTCCGGCATAAGAGTAATGGGAGGAGTATGTGAGAGGGGTGGTGGCTGGTGCGGATCGTGACCGTTAATCTCTCGCGGCGTTTAAGGGGCCTGGGGGTCTTCTTGGTGGGATTGGTGGTGTTGGCCTTGATGGCCGGTCCCCTGGGAGGGCCGGCGGAGGTTTGGCTGGCGGTTATGAGCGGCGGCAACAAGCTGCGGCCGATTTATTCGGTGGATACGCAGGACAAAAAGGTGGCCATTAGCTTCGATGCCTGCTGGGGGGCGGAATACACCAGGCCCATTCTGGACATCCTCAAGAAATATGACGTGAAGACCACCTTTTTCCTGGTGAATATCTGGATCAACGATTATCCCGAGTTGGTGCGAACGATTGCGGAGGAGGGGCATGAAATAGGGCTGCAC
This sequence comes from Clostridia bacterium, assembly GCA_012840125.1. Taxonomy (NCBI): domain Bacteria; kingdom Bacillati; phylum Bacillota; class Clostridia; species Clostridia bacterium. Next base: position 13,883 of record DULZ01000072.1, read on the forward strand.
TCAGCCACCCATCCTGATTTCGCCAAGTTATCGGAAGCCCAGATGGTGAAAGAATTACAAGATAACTATGATGCCATTGTGGAAGTGAGCGGGTTTAAGCCCATCCTCTTCCGCCCGCCTTTCGGCAGCTATAATAATACTCTAATCCAGGTTTGCGAAAGAATGGGATTGCATGTCATACAATGGGATGTGGATTCCCTGGACTGGAAAGATTTGTCAGCTGCGGAAATCCACCGGCGGGTGGTCCAAGGAGTTAAACCCGGTTCCATCGTCTTGTTCCACAACAACGGGAAGCATACCGCCGCGGCGCTGCCCGGGATCATCGAGAGCCTGCAGCGGGAAGGGTATGAGATTGTGCCTATTTCCCAGTTAATCTACTTAGAGAACTATTATGTGGACAATAACGGGGTGCAGCGCCTAAAGGATGAGGCTCCCCTCGCCCAATAGAGGTCCCCGCACCGGCCTGAGGCCGGGGAGGCAGATTCCGGCCCGGATTGGTATAAACAAATTTTAGTGGGCAATACTATAAGCGGGGATCATGGTTACTATACGCGAAGGACCTCATCCACAAAAGGATACGGAACAATGACCCGACCGGCAAAAGGGCACCGAAGCGGTGCTCTTTTGCATTTTACCGGGCAAAATTGGCTTCGGCACAGGGGGAATCCACTGACAACTAATTGGCGGTATGTTACAATACCATTAATCTTTTCGGTTGGTGACGAGACCAGTGAAAACACCTTTGCTTCATGCCATCGAAGCCTATTTGCAAGAAAACACCACCAGGTTCCACATGCCCGGCCACAAGGGAAAAGTGAGAGCGGGAACCCCGTTGCAGCGGCTGTTAGGGGAACGGCCTTTTCAGGTGGATCTCACGGAAGTGCCCGGTTTGGATGACCTCCATGATCCGCAGGAGGCGATCCGGGCGTCGGAAAAAATTGCCGCCGGCATCTACGGCGCCAAGGAGACTTTCTTCCTGGTGAACGGTGCCACGGCAGGAATCATCGCTGCCTGCCTGGCTCTGCTCCAACCCGGCGATAAAGTGATCCTGCCCCGGCACGTGCATAAATCCGTGTTCAGTGCCCTGGTGCTGTCCGGCGCTGTGCCGGTTTACGTGGCTCCCACCTATCACCCGGTGTTGGGGATTCCCCTGGGAGTGCCGGCCGGCAGGTGGGAAGAGGCCTGGGACCGGCACCCGGACGCCAAAATGGTACTTTTTGTGCACCCGACCTATGAGGGGATTGTTTCCTTGCACCGGGAGCTGGTGGTCAGGGCCAAAGCCAGGGGGCTCAAAGTGGTCGTGGATGAAGCCCATGGGGGACATTTTCCGTTTCATCCCGAGCTACCCCGGTCCAGCCTGGCGCTGGGGGCGGATGTGGTGGTCCAGGGCAGCCATAAGACGCTGGGATCCTTCACCCAAAGCGGCATGCTCCACCTGGGAGGAGAGTTAGCCAGGGAGCCATTCCAACGAGCCCTGGGGTTGGTCCAGAGTACCAGCCCGTCCTACCTGCTGCTGGCTTCCCTGGAAGGGGCCCTTTATGAGATGGTTTGGCATGGGGAACAGGATTGGGAAGAAACCATGAGCTTAGCCGGGCGGATCCGGGAGGAAATTAAAGCATGCAGAGGGTTTCGGTCTTGGCATGAAGAATTATTTAATTATAATGAGGTTATAGGGCTTGATCCTACCAAAATCATTATTGATGGGCTGAAATTGGGTTTGACAGGCTACGATCTGGCCAAATTGCTCCGGGAGGAGTACACTATACAAGTAGAAACGGCCGGTCAATCCCATATATTGGTGTTACTTGGTGCCAGGGATCGTTGGGAAGAAGGAAAGAGGCTGGTTGACGCTTTGGGCGCAATCGCTCAATCCCGCGCCGGCCGGGGGAAATCCTTGCCTATTCCTTCTTTCCGGGAGGAACTGTTGCTGCCGGAAGTGGTGGTCAGCCCCCGGGACAGCTGGTTTGCCGCCAAGAAGCGGGTGCCCCTTCAGGAGGCGGAAAACGCCGTCTGCGGGGAACTGGTGGTGCCCTACCCGCCGGGTATCCCGCTCCTGTGTCCCGGAGAGCTGATTGCGGCACCCATGATCCGTTTATTGCTTCGCTTGCGCGAACAGGGGATTCACTGGCAGGGATTAGCGGATCCCGCTTTAAACACCATTCAGGTGTTGGCTTAGATAGGATGGGGGCATGCAGTTGACTGGATTGTTTATTACCATCGAAGGCCCGGACGGAGCCGGAAAATCCACCCAAGTGCGATTGCTGGCGGCATACCTGCAGCAGCAGGGATGGCCGGTGGTCCTGACCCGGGAACCGGGAGGGACGGAACTGGCGGAGAAAATCCGCGGCTTGTTGCTGGAGGTATCCGGGGAACCGGTGACCCCGGTGGCGGAAGTCTTGTTGTATGCGGCCAGCCGGGCCCAGCACGTGGAGTATCTCATTAAACCTGCCCTGGCGAAGGGAGCCGTTGTCATCAGCGATCGATTCGTGGATTCCAGTGTCGCCTACCAGGGATACGGCAGGGGCCTTGGGGCCGAATTAGTTTGGCAGATTAACGAACCGGCGTTGGGCGGTCTTTTGCCTCACCTGACCATTGTGCTGGATATTGATCCGGAGGCAGGTTTGCAGCGCCTGGCCCAGCGCAGTCAGGAACATCGCACCGGCCTGGACAGGCTGGAACGGGAAGCCCTGGACTTTCACCGGCGGGTGCGGGAAGGTTTTCTCCAGTTGGCCCGGCAGTTTCCGGACCGGGTCGCCGTGCTGAGTGCGGCAGGCCGGGTCGAAGAGGTCCATCAGCAAATTATCGCCCTGGTCAGCCGGTCTTTGGCGAAAAAGGTGTGATGCAGTGGGAATGCGCACTTTTACTGATATCCTGGGACAGGATTTGATTGTCCGGCACCTGCGCCAGGCGGTGGCCGCAGGGCAGGTGCATCATGCCTATCTTTTTTACGGTCAAGAAGGAGTGGGAAAAAGAACCGCTGCCCAGGCCCTGGCTGCGGCATTAAACTGCCTGTCCCCTGATGGGGGGAACGCCTGCGGCCGCTGCCGGGCTTGCCAGGCCGTGGCCGGCGGTACTCATCCTGACCTGTATGAGATAAGTCCCCAGGGCAAAAACATTAAGATAGATCAAATCCGAGCCCTGCAAGAGGCGCTGAGCTTTAAACGCTGGCAAGGAAATTACAAGGTAGCGGTGATCGATGAAGCTGACCTCATGACCGAAGAGGCAGCCAACAGCCTGTTGAAAATGCTGGAAGAACCCAGCGGCAAGACCTGCTTTGTGCTGTTGACTTCCCGGCCTCAAAGCTTACTGCCTACCATCTGGTCCAGGTGCCAGCGATTCAGCTTCCGTGCCGTGCCCCCGGAACTCATTGAACAAATCCTTTTACAGCAAGGAATTTCACCGTCTCAGGCGAAGCTGTTTGCCAGGTTAAGCGACGGCAGTCCCGGCCAGGCTTTGGCCAAGCTCAAAGATGACCGGTTCCTGCCGGCCAGGCAGCAAGCCATTGCGTTTTGCCGCAAGCTCAAGGAAGGCGGCGTCAAAGACTGCTTTGAGGTAGCCGCCGCCCTGCATGAAGCTGAGGATGAGGAGATCCTCACCCTGATGGCCCGTTGGTGGAGGGATCTCCTGGTATGGCAAGCATCCCAGTCGGAAAGACTATTAGTCAATGTGGATCTATATGATGCCATCCGGCAAGAGAGACTGCCGGCAAAAAGCCTGAAGCTGGCTTTGCGGGAAACGGAAAAAGCCAGGCAGCGCCTGAGATACAATGGGAACCGTCGATTGTGTTTTGAAGTGATGACCCTTAGAATAAACCAGTACTTGAAAAGTAGAACCGGATAGAGGTTGCGGCGGAAAGGAGGTCGGGGATGCTCACTGTTATCGGCGTGAGGTTTAAGAAAGCCGGCAAGATTTATTATTTCGATCCGGCGGATTTAGATATAAAAGCGGGGGACCAGGTCATCGTGGAAACATCCCGGGGGATCGAATTCGGCGATGTGGTGGTCGGCCCCAAACCTGTAAATGACGATGAAGTAGTCCTGCCCCTAAAAAAAGTCATTCGCATCGCCACCAAGGAAGACCAAGAGGTGGTAGCCGCGAACAAGGAAAAAGAAAAAGAGGCTTTTGCCATTTGCTTGCAAAAGATCAAGGAACACGAACTGCCGATGAAATTAATTGATGTGGAATATACCTTTGATGTCAGCAAAATCATTTTTTATTTCACTGCCGAAGGGCGCGTGGATTTTCGTGAATTGGTAAAAGATTTGGCCGCCATTTTCCGCACCCGGATTGAGCTAAGGCAAATCGGGGTCCGGGATGAGGCTAAAATGCTGGGAGGGTTGGGCCCTTGCGGCCGCGTGGTGTGCTGTGCGTCCTTTTTAGGGGAGTTTGATCCCGTGTCCATCAGGATGGCCAAGGATCAAAACTTGTCCCTGAACCCGGCGAAAATATCAGGGCTGTGCGGCCGTTTGATGTGCTGCCTGAAATATGAAAATGAAGCTTACGAAAAAGCCAGGGAAATTGTGCCGCCTGTCGGGGTGAAAGTCAGGACCAGAAAAGGTGTCGGGCAAGTGGTGGCCAACAACTTGTTAAGGGAAACCGTCACCGTGGAGTTTGACAACCTGGAGAAACAAGACTTTCCCGCGGCACAAGTACGTGTCATTGAGGAGAAATGTGGACACTGCCAGAAAGGCTGTTCCCATTAACAGCCGGCAAGATTATCCTGTGGGGGGTGATGGGCATAAAGATCCTGCAAGCAGTGATGGAGCTGGAGACAAAGCTGAAAGCCGCTTTAGAAGAAGTCCAGGAATTGAAGATGTACGCTTATGCCCTGGAACAGCAAAATGAACAGCTGAGAGCAAAACTTTATGCCCAGCAGGAGCAAGGCACCGCTTACGAAAACCTGTCCAAACTATACGAAGAAGGTTTTCACGTATGTCATGCCCACTTCGGACGTTTTCGTTCCCAAGGCGAAGATTGCCTGTTTTGCTTGGGTTTCTTGCGCAAGAACAATAAGGATCACCAGGAGAAGAAGGAATGAGTAGAGTGGAAGTGCGGCTGGAAACCGGTGAAAAGCTGGAGAGGTTAGGCAAGAACTTGTTCATTATCCAACATGAACAAGGGTACCGGTTTTCCGTAGACGCAGTGCTCCTGGCGGGTTTCGTAGAACCGAAACCGGGGGAGAGCATTTTTGACCTGGGCACCGGGTCAGGGGTGATTCCCCTGCTGCTCTGGCTGCGGGAAGAAAACATCCGGGTGACCGGCTTGGAAATCCAGCCCCGTTTGGCCGGCCAGGCCCAGCGCAGTGTTTTGTTGAACGGCCTGGCGGATCGGATTACCATTGTCCAGGGAGATTTGAAAGAATTGCAAGAGGAGTGGTTAGGCCGGTGGGATACAGTGGTGTCTAACCCTCCTTTTTTTCCGGGAGGGACGGCCGGCAGGATCAATACCCTTTGGGAGAAAGCGGTAGCCAGGCATGAAATCGCCTGCACCCTGGCCGATATCGTGGCGGCGGCTAAAAAGCTGCTTAAGCACAAGGGAAGACTGGTCCTCATTCATAAGCCGGAAAGGTTGCCGGCAATCCTGGAGCTCTTCACCGGGTACCGGTTTAAGCTCAGCCGGTTAGCTTTTGTCCACCCGCAAAGAAATCTCCCCGCCAACCTCATGCTGGTGGAGGGGGTCCTGGGAGGGGGAAAACCTCCCCTGGTCCTGCCCCCGGTGGTGATGCGGGATGAGGCGCAGAAATACACCCCCCAGTTGGAAAAACTGTTTGCCGGGGGAAATCTGTTCGCGTGAAAAGAGGAAGGGTTGATGACAGGGACTTTATATATTTGTGCGACACCCATTGGCAACCTGGAGGATATTACCTTGAGGGCCCTCCGGGTACTCAAAGAAGTGGACTTGATCGCCGCGGAAGATACACGTCATACCCGCAAGCTGCTGCATCATTACGACATCCATACTCCTTTAACCAGTTATTATGAACATAACGCCCGGGAAAAAGGTCCTTTTCTCTTGGAACAGCTCCGGCAGGGGAAAAGCATTGCCCTGGTTTCCGATGCCGGTACCCCCGGCATTTCCGATCCGGGCACCCTGCTCATCCAGGCAGCCGTCGCTGCCGGGATCCCGGTGGTCCCGGTGCCGGGGGTGACGGCCTTCGTGACCGCCTTGTGTGTTTCCGGTTTACCGACGGACAAATTTGTCTTTGAAGGGTTCTTGCCCCGCAAGGACCGGGAGCGGAAAAAACGATTGGAGGATTTGCGCGGGGAAGAAAGAACCATCATCTTTTATGAAGCCCCGCACCGGTTGCCGGCTACCTTAAAGGCCATCGCGGAAGTAATGCCCCGGCGCCGGCTGGTGGTGGCCCGGGAATTGACCAAGCAGTATGAGGAGATTGTGCGGGGGACCCCGGCGGAATTGCGGGCCCATTTTGAGGCTCACCCGCCCAGGGGCGAATTCACCCTGCTGTTGGAGGGCCGGCCCCCGGAGGAAGCCGGGGATGAGCCGGCAGTGGAGGAAATCCCGGATCCGGCGGCCCTGATGGCCGCCTTAGAAGAGCAGGGATTCGACTGGCAAGACGCCATTAAAGAGGCGGCCAGGCGCCTGGGCGTACCCAAGCGGGAAGTCTACCGGGCCGTCAAAATAGACAAAAAAAATCAAGGCACCTCTTAGCCGGGTGCCTTGATTCATATTGAGCTACACTGCTTCGTACATAGCTTTGGCGCAGCGGGTGCAGACATTCTTGCCTTTAAAGACGTGAATGTCTTCCGCATTTCCACAAAAGACGCAAGCAGGCTCATATTTTTTAAGAATGATTTTTTCGTGGTCAACATAGATTTCCAGGGCATCTTTTTCGTCGATGCCTAGGGTTCTACGGAGCTCGATGGGAATTACCACGCGCCCAAGCTCGTCCACTTTTCTGACAATGCCTGTTGATTTCATCATGTCTCTCCCCTCCCCCAATTCAACATGATTCGACATAGTCTATCTAAATGATACCAACGATTCCATTAAAAGTCAACCCTCCTTTAAAAATTTTTTACATTAATGTCCAACTGGCTCGATTGTTCCCGGTTCCTCGACAACTTGACAGCCGCATACCCATTATTTACAATAGGCAATAATGTATAATAGGAGTAAGGGTTCTTCAGAGCCTAGGGATTATTCCGGATTAGGAGGTTGGTGGAAGAAAATGTCCAAAGATGTGTACTACATAACGACACCCATCTATTATCCCAGTGACAACCTGCATATAGGTCATGCGTTGACGACGACCATGGCGGATACACTGGCCAGGTTCAACCGGATGAAGGGAGTTGACACGTATTTTCTAACCGGCTCTGATGAACACGGGCAGAAGATTCAACGGCGGGCGAAGGAAGCGGGCGTCCATCCCCAGGAATTTGTGGACAAGATCGTAGCCGGCTTCCAGCATCTTTGGGAAAAGCTGCATATCTCTTACGACGATTTCATCCGCACCACGGAAGAGCGGCATAAGAGAGTGGTGCAGCAAATTTTTAAGACCATCTACGATCAGGGGGATATTTACAAATCCGAATACGAGGGCTGGTACTGCACTCCCTGTGAAACTTTCTGGACGGAGCGGCAGGTAGTAGACGGCAACTGCCCGGACTGCGGCCGCCCGGTGGAACTGGTAAAAGAGGAAAGCTATTTCTTTAGGATGAGTAAATACGCCGACCGGCTCCTTGAACATATTGAAACCCATCCTGAGTTTATCCAGCCGGCCAGCCGGCGCAATGAGATGATCAATTTCATCAAGCAGGGACTGGAGGATCTGTGCGTTTCCCGCACTACTTTTGACTGGGGCATTCCGGTACCCATCAACGAGAAACACGTCATCTACGTGTGGTTTGACGCCTTGACCAACTATATCTCCGCTCTGGGCTACGGTAGCGGCGATCCCAAGTTTGACCGGTACTGGCCAGGGGCCCGGCACCTGGTGGGGAAAGACATCGTCCGCTTCCACACCGTTATCTGGCCCATAATTTTAATGGCTGCCGGGATCGAGCTGCCCAAGGCTGTTTACGGTCACGGCTGGCTCCTGTTGGACGAAGGCAAGATGTCCAAGTCCAAGGGCAACGTGGTGGACCCACTGGTGCTCATTGACAAGTACGGCGC